>JAISEZ010000014.1 GCA_031263835.1 Tannerella sp. | reverse complement strand
GTTGAAAAATACGTTGCAGCTATGCGATAAAAATACCGTATAGGGGGTATTTCACGTTCTTTGCGAACAAAGTATCTTTGCTTCCGCAAACAGCGATGCTGGAGCATACATGTAATAACAATAGTATATATGGCGAACATAGCGAAGAATATTACGGAACTGATAGGCCGTACACCTTTACTGGAACTGGCGGGCATGGAAAAGGCGCACGGTTTGCCGGTGCAAATCCTTGCCAAACTGGAATACTTCAATCCCGGACGCAGCGTGAAAGACCGCATCGGACTGGCGATGATTGAAGATGCGGAATGGAAAGGGCTGCTGAACCGCAACAGTGTCATCATCGAACCCACGAGCGGGAATACGGGCATTGCCATCGCACTGGTGGCTGCCGCGAAAGGTTACCGGGCCATCCTCGCGATGCCCGACACCATGAGCCTCGAACGCCGGACGCTGCTCAAGGCCCTGGGCGCGCAGCTGGAACTGACGCCGGGACACGAAGGCATGAGCGGCGCCGTCCGTCGTGCGGAAGAGCTGCATGCCGCCATCCCCAATTCCATCATCCTGCAACAGTTCAAGAATCCGGCCAATCCCGAAGTGCACCGCCGCACGACTGCCGCGGAAATCTGGACGGATACGGGCGGGGAGGTGGATATCTTTGTTGCCGGCGTCGGTACGGGAGGAACCGTTTCGGGGGTCGGCGAGACGCTTAAACGTCTCAACCGGGCCATCCGGGTCGTGGCCGTCGAACCGGCCGATTCACCCGTGCTGTCGGGCGGCAAGTCGGGGCCTCACAAGATTCAGGGAATCGGCGCCGGTTTCATTCCCGACACGTATGATTCCCGGTTTGTGGACGAAGTCTGCCGGGTGCGAAACGACGAAGCTATTGAGACCGGTCGCGAACTGGCGCTGACCGAAGGGCTGCTTGTCGGAATCTCTTCGGGTGCAGCCGCCTTCGCCGCCATCCGGATTGCGAAACGCCCCGAGAACAGGGGGAAGAAAATCGTCGCCGTCTTTCCCGACACCGGCGAACGCTACCTGTCCACCGTACTGTTTAATCAACCGGACTAATAATAGTGATTAATGATTAGTGATTAGTAGAATGAATCCATCAGTTCATACACAAAATCAAATGGCCCCGGCAGATAGGACGCCTGTTGCCATGTCCCTGTGCGGGCGAAAGCATTTCGCTCCTACTAACTACTATCTACTAACTACTAACTACCGATTCACATTAATACTTAATATATATGGCAAATAAATTATCCATTATCAGTTTCAGCGGCGACTTTGACAAGCTGACCGCCGTTTTCACGCTGGCTACCGGCGCTGCCGCCGTCGGCTATGAAGTCAACCTCTTTTTTACCTTCTGGGGGCTGGACGCCATCAAGCGGAAGAAGGGACGGAGCTTTACCGGCGGTACCGCCCTGACCAAACTCTTCGGCTTCTTCATGGGAGGGCTGAAGGTGGCTCCCGTCAGCCGCCTGAATTTCTGGGGCGCAAGTCCGCGCATCTTCCGCCGGCTGATGCGGAAAAACAACGTCGCGACGCTCGAAGAACTTGTAGAGGCCGCCAAAGCGCTGGGGATTAATTTCTACGCCTGCGAGATGGCGATGCACATCCTCGGGCTTACGAAAGACGATTTTATTCCCGAAGTAAAAGACGTATTGGGTGTTGCTTCTTTCCTGCAACTCTCCGACGGCGGACAAACCCTTTTTATCTGACGGCGTCATGGCAACATTTCAACTGGATATTACGCGGGAGCATTGTCCCATGACCTTTGTGAAAACAAAAATCGAACTTTCCAAACTGAAGGACGGCGACCTCCTTGAAGTCCTGCTTTCCGCGGGCGAACCGCTGGAGAACGTCCCCCGTACGGCCCGGGAACAGGGCTATCACGTGGTGGACATACAGTCCGTCGCAGATTCCATTTATAAAGTAATCATCAAGAAACAAACCAACTAAAAACAATCAGTCTTATGGCAAAAAATGATTTGCAGCGCAGCGTGACGACATCGACCGCACGCCAGCTGGTCACCACGACCAAAACCCCGCCGCAGATGGGTTCCATCACTCCGCGGCTGCTGCTCCGGCTGTTGCCCTGGGTGCAGGTCGATTCGGGAACTTACCGCGTCAACCGCACGAAGGTGGAACTCAAACGCGCCGAACGCATCGACGTGGAATACTACGAAGGCGTGCCGGCTTTCAGTACCGGCTCCTTCCGGCGGATTCCCCTCTTTTCGCATATCGACAAGGACATTGTCAACCGCCTGGCCAAGAAGTTCGAGATAGAAGAGGTCGCCCTGGGCGGTTACCTCATCAGGGAAGGCAAGGACAGGCAGAAGTTCTTCATCGTCGCACGCGGGCAGGTGGAGGTCTATAACAAGGGGCTGCACGGCGAAAACCTGCGCATCGCCCTGCTTTCGGAAGGCGAATATTTCGGCGAGGCCGACATTCTCTCCGACAAGTCCTCGTCGGTCACCGTCCGCGCCGTCACGCCGGGCGTATTCTTCACCCTGAGCGGCTCCGAGCTGGAAAGCATCATCGAGGAAGTGCCCAATTTCCGGGAAGAATTTCAGAAGGCCGTGGACGAACATCTCCGCCTGCGGGCTACGGTCAACACGCACGGGGAAAAGCACATCGACCTGGTCTCCGGCCACGAGGAAGACAATATCATCCCCGAAACGTACATCGACTACGAGGAAAATCCGCGCGAATATTCCCTGAATACGCTTCAGACGGTTGTGCGCGTGCATACGCGCGTGTCCGACCTCTACAACAACCCCTACAATCAGCTTGAACAGCAGATGCGCCTGAGTATCGAGAGCGTGCGCGAACGTCAGGAGTGGGAGCTTGTCAACAACCGGCATTTCGGACTGCTGCACAGCGTGGAACCCGGCTACCGCATCAGTCCCCGCTACGGAGCGCCCACGCCCGACGACCTGGACGAACTGCTCTCGCTGGTCTGGAAAAACCCGTCTTTCTTCCTCGCCCATCCCCGCGCCATTGCCGCCTTCGAGCGTGAATGTACGTGGCGCGGCGTGCCCCCGGCGACGACCGTCGTCTTCGGGACGCCCGTTATCCTCTGGCGCGGCGTGCCGCTTATTCCCAGCGACAAGCTGGAAATCAAGGGACAGTACCTTACCAATCGCGGCGTGGGGACGACCGAGATTATTCTGGTACGCACGGGCGAGAAGGAACAGGGCGTCGTCGGGCTGCATCAGACCGGCATTCCGGGCGAAATCGCGCCCAGCCTCTCGGCGCGGCTGATGGGACTGGACAAATTCGGCGTCGCGTCCTACCTGCTGACCAAATACTTCTCGCTCGCATCGCTGACGGACGACGCCATCGCCGTACTCGAAAACGTGGAAGTCGGTTTCTATCACAACTATCAACACCGCAATGCGGTTGAAAAATAAGAGGCAGTCATGGATTTGGAACTGACCGGAATGGAGAAGCTCCGGGAAATCGCCGGACAGATATACCCGGAGAAAGGACGGGCGAGCATGGCATCCGCTCCGGCGCCGGACGACGACCTCAATCTGGACGCCCTCTATCAGTCGTTCGTCACCCTGCAAGCCGGCAACATCCCGTATTCGGAAGAGTTGCGGCGGCTGCAGTTCGACGATTTGGCCGTGACACAGGACATCTTCAGCCCCGAACTTGTCCGCCGCGACTTTCCCATCCTCCGCCGGCACGTGAACGGACGGCCGCTGGTATGGTTTGACAATGCCGCGACGACGCAGAAGCCACAGGCGGTCATCGACGAAGTGGCCCGCTTCTACGCCGCCGACAACTCGAACATCCACCGGGGCGCCCACACGCTGGCAAGCCGTTCGACGGAAGCGTATGAAAATGCGCGCGGGAAAGTGCAGCGTTTCATCAACGCTTCCGCGCCGGAAGAGATTGTCTTCGTGCGCGGGACGACCGAGGGAATTAACCTGATTGTCCGGACCTTCGGACGGAAATACATACAGGAAGGCGATGAAATCATCATTTCCACGCTCGACCATCATGCCAATATCGTCCCGTGGCAACAGCTGGCCAAAGAAAAAAACGCCCGGCTGCTGGCGATTCCCGTCGACGACGACGGCAACATCCTGCTCGACGCCTACGAACGCCTGCTCAGTCCCCGCACCAGGGTTGTTTCCTTCGGGCAGGTGAACAATACGTTCGGCACCGTCGCGCCGGCCAAAACCATGATAGAGATGGCCCGGCGCTACAATGCGCGGACGGTTGTCGACGGCGCGCAGTCCATTGCACATACGCCGGTCGACGTGCAAAGTCTTGACTGTGATTTCTTCGTCTTTTCGGGGCATAAAATCTATGCACCGAACGGAATCGGCGCCGTGTACGGCAAAAGGGAACTGCTGGAGACACTTCCCCCGTGGCAGGGCGGCGGCAATATGATTAAGGATGTGACGCTCGAAGAGACGCAGTTCAATGCGCCGCCCGCACGCTTCGAAGCCGGCACGCCGAATGTGGCCGGCGCCGTCGGGCTGGGCGTTGCGCTCGACTATGTGCAGCGTATCGGCCTGTTCAATATCGGGAAATACGAACACGAACTGACGGAGTATGCCCGTGCCGGACTTGCGGAGATTAAAGGCCTGCGGCTGATTGGCAATCCGCGCGAACGTATCAGCGTAGTTTCTTTTATTCTGGAGGGTCTCCCCACCCCCGAAGTCGGGCAGCTGCTTGACCGGGAAGGCATCGCCCTGCGCGCCGGGCACCACTGCGCACAACCGGCCCTGCGTCGCATGGGTGTGGAAGCGACCGTCCGGCCGTCGTTTTCGTTCTACAACACCTTCGAGGAAATCGACCGCCTGATAAAAGCC
>JAISEZ010000281.1 GCA_031263835.1 Tannerella sp. | reverse complement strand
ATCTCAAGCGGCGGAAACTCGGGTTCTCAGGCGGCCAGTTTGATTATCCGCTCCCTGGCGCTGGACGAACTGAAACTGCGAAACTGGTGGTATGTCATGAAAAAGGAAATCCTTTCGGGGCTGCTGCTGGGTTCGATACTGGGCATTGTCGGCTTTCTTCGCATCCTGATCTGGCAGCAGGCCGGCTTCTACGACTACGGCGAATACTGGCCCTGGATCGGCGCCAGTGTTTCCCTCTCCCTGATATTCATTGTCCTCTGGGGGACGCTCTCCGGCTCGATGATTCCCTTTGTCCTGAAACGCGCCGGACTGGACCCCGCTACTGCTTCCGCACCCTTCGTAGCGACCCTGGTCGATGTCACGGGACTGGTCATCTACTTCACCATCGCCGCCCTGCTGCTGGGAGGAAAGCTGCTGTAAGCGTTTGCACGTTGAGAACGGCTCGGAGACGAAGGCCGTCACCGTCGTCACCAACAATCCTTCGCTGTTGATCGCGCTCGTTCCGCCGCCGGCAGCCGGGGTATATCACGTGAAAGTGGTGACGCAACGTTCGCATAGCAGTAAACTGCTGAAGGAATGCAGGTCAACCGTATTCCCCAAACCGCTTACCGTCAGTTGAGAGCATCCTCCAACCCTCAGTGAGGCATCTTCCACCCGGGTGGAAGGTTATCCGCCACCCTCGTGGAAGACGACCTTCCACCCCCGTGGAAGACATCCTTCCACTCCCGTGGAAGAACATCTTCCACCCGGGTGGAAGAACACTCCTCCCTTTCCACAGGGAGGTATCCATGCGAACCGGCAGTACTTAGCTGCTACTGCCGATTTGCATTAATCATTAATCATTAATCACTATCATACGTTGATTGCGGCTGCCGCGAAAGGGCAGGGATTCGTCCCTGAGGCTTTGTACATAAGGGCCGTCCACCAGCACGTCGATGTAGGGCAGGATACGGGAAAGCGACGCCGATGCGACGACCTGCTCATAGCGGTAACCCGTGTAGCACCAGACGGTCTTGCCGGTTTCGAGCCGGATGCGCCGCGCCAGTTCCGTAAAGCCTTCCACCTGAAGCAGGGGGTCGCCTCCGCTGAACGTCACGTTGGCAAACTCCGCCGCCTTTATTCTCTCCAGTATCCCGTCAATGGAATAATAGCTGCCGTTGCCGATGTCCCACGACTGCGGGTTATGGCAGCCCGGACAGCGATGCGGACATCCGGCTGCATAAATGGCCGTGCGGAATCCCGGCCCGTCCACGGTCGTATCCTCCACAATATCCAGTATCGAAAGCCTACTCATGGATGATGCGGTCATTCAGTTCGGCCAGTTTGGCGCTGTTCCACCGGTCGGTCGTCCCCACCAGATAGCCCGTGATGCGTTGCAGGCGGTCGATTTTCGTGCTGCCGCACCGGGGACATTCCTTGAGTTGCGGAGCGGCATTCTCATAGCCGCACTCCAGACAGCGGTTGCGGTTGTGATTGACCGAGGCGTAGCCCATACCGTACCGGTCCATCAGGTCAACCACCGTCATGATGGCCTCGGGATTGTGAGTGGCGTCGCCGTCGATCTCCACGTAAAAGATATGGCCTCCGCGCGTCAGGTCATGATAGGGCGCTTCGGTTTTCGCCTTGTGATGCACGCTGCATTTGTAATACACGGGCACGTGGCTGGAATTGGTATAGTAGTCGCGGTCGGTGATGCCGGGCAGGCTGCCGAACGTCTGCCGGTCGCGGCGGGTGAAGCGTCCGGCAAGCCCTTCGGCCGGCGTCGCCAGCACGCTGTAGTTGTGCGCATACCGCTCGCAAAACTCCGTCACCCGGTCCCGCATCCGGGTGACGATGCGAAGCCCCAGCGCCTGCGACTTCGCATCCTCCCCGTGGTGCTTTCCGGTCAGGGCGACCAGCGCTTCGGCAAGGCCGATGAAACCGATGCCGAGCGTGCCCTGATTAATCACCTGTTCAACGGAGTCGTCGGGCTTGAGCTGTTCGCACCCTTCCCACAGCACGGACATCAGCAGCGGAAACTGTCTGGCGTATGCCGTCTTCTGAAACTCGAACCGGCTGTGCAGTTGCAGCGCCGCCAGTTCCAGTATCTCATCCAGCTTGCGGAAGAAAGCCTCGATCCGTTCCCCTTCGTCGGCGATGTGCATACATTCAATCGCCATGCGCACCGGATTCAGGGTGGAGAAGGACAGGTTGCCCCGTCCGATGGACGTCTTGCGTCCGAAGCGGTTCTCGAACACGCGCGTGCGGCACCCCATGGTGGCAACCTCGTAACTGAAGCGTTGCGGATCCTCCGCGCGCCATGCCTCGTGCCGGTTGAAGGCGGCGTCCAGATTGAGGAAATTGGGGAAAAACCGGCGGGCGCTCACCTTGCAGGCCAGCCGGTAAAGGTCGTAGTTCCTGTCTTCCGGCAGGTAGTTCACGCCCCGCTTCTTTTTCCATATCTGGATTGGGAAGATGGCCGTCAGGCCGTTTCCCACGCCGCGTTCGGTACTCAGCAAAAGTTCGCGCATCACGCACCGCCCTTCCGCAGACGTATCGGTGCCGTAATTGATGGAACTGAACACCACCTGATTGCCCCCGCGCGAATGGATGGTATTCATGTTGTGAATAAAGGCCTCCATCGACTGGTGCACGCGGGAAACGGTACGGTTGACGGCATGTTGCACGACGCGCGCCTCGCCCTTCAGGTTGCCCGGTTCGCGGAACAGGTAATCGTCGAGGGGGCTGTCGTACAGATGCGCGTAGGATTCGCCGTTGACGGACTCGAGCGCCTTCAGTTCCTCCCTGAAACTGCTTCTCACAAACGGGGCAAGGTAGAAATCAAACGCGGGGATAGCCTGTCCGCCGTGCATTTCGTTCTGGGCCGTTTCGAGCGAGATGCAGCAGAGCATGCTGGCCGTTTCGATGCGTTTGGCCGGACGCGACTCGCCGTGACCGGCATTGAATCCGTTCCGGAGAATCCTGTCCACCGGATGCTGCACGCAGGTCAGGCTTTTGGTCGGGTAGTAGTCCTTGTCATGGATGTGCAGATAGTTTTGCCGGAGGGCCTCCTTCACTTCGGGAGTCAGCAGGTAGTCATCCACAAAGGGCTTGGTCGTTTCGCTGGCGAACTTCATCATCATGCCGGCCGGCGTGTCGGCATTCATGTTGGCATTTTCGCGCGTGATGTCGTTGGACTTGATTTCGATAATCTCCAGAAACATGTCTCTGGTTTTGGCCTTGCGGGCGATGCTGCGCTGGTCGCGGTAGGCGATATAGCGTTTGGCCACCTCCTTGCGCGGGCTGTTCATCAGTTCCAGTTCCACCATGTCCTGAATCTCTTCGACCGTCATCTGTTCCCTGCCGTAGAAGGAAATGCGGTCGGTAATCTGCCTGATGAGAAACACATCTTCGCCTGCCTCCGTATGGAGCATGGCCTTGCGGATAGCCGCCATGATTTTGTCTTCGTTGAAACCGACGATCCGTCCGTCCCGTTTTACCACTGTTTGAATCATAATACTGTTTACCTTTTAATACAACAAACTGTACAAATACGGAA
>JAISEZ010000261.1 GCA_031263835.1 Tannerella sp. | reverse complement strand
TATCTCGGGTCGCCGGTGACTTCCTCGCCCAGCCAGTCCGGCTGCTCGAATGTATCCTCTTCGGACGAGAGTTCGATTTCCGCCACAACAAGGCCCTCGTTATCGCCGTGAAAAACGTCCACTTCCCACGTGTGACGGCCGACCCGTATCCAGTGCCTCACCTTGTCGACCGTGCCGGGCAGACACAGCGCCATCAGTTCTTCGGCGTCGGCCGGCGGAATGGCCTGCTCAAACTCGTAGCGGCTCCACCCGCGTTCGCTGGCGGCGCTCTTGACGGTCAGAAAGGCTTTGTCGCCACAGATTCGCACCCGTACCGTGCGCTCCGCGTCCGAACAGAGATAGCCCTGCACCATCCGGGCGCGGCGGACAACGAAAGGCATAAAGTCGCCCGCGACCAGAAACTTGCGTTCGATTTCCTGCGCCACGGCTACCGGATTTTGACCGACGTTGCGCCGAATCCGTATTCGCGAAAGGATGCGTCCCGGTATTCGCAGGATTTGTAGCGCGTTTTCAACTCCTTTTCGATGGCCGCCCGCAGTACGCCTTCGCCTTTCCCGTGAATGAAAATGATTTTCTGTCCCTTCCGGCCGGCATACCGGCGCATCGTTTCGTGGAACCTGTCCAGCTGGCAGTTCAGCATATCCCCCGCACTCATGCCGTCGGTCGAATCCAGCAGCTGATGGATGTGCAGGTCCACCTCGACGGAGGGCGGGGTGGTTTGCCGGGGCTTGGAAACCGCCGGTGCGGGAGCCGCCGTGTCTTTCCGTTTCTGCTGCATGGCCTCCTGCAATTCGGTTGCCGAGATGAGCAGCTGCTTTTCGGGTACGTCGGCGCGTACAACGGGGAAAATCAGGGCGGCCTCGTCGAAGAAATCATTCTCCATGAAACAGTGTGCCTTGTAGAACTTCACCGTGTCAATCCGGAGTTCCACCGAATAGACGTTCTTCAGCGTAAACGGCTTCTCCTTCTTGAAGGCCATCAGCTGTATGCAAATCCGTTCCAGGTCGTTCAGGTCTTCTTTTGGGAACTCCTCCATGAAGATTTTCGTATTCGGTTCGACTTCTCCCCGACAGCGGCTTGTCCAGCTGCTGTTGCTGCAATTCATATAGTTGAAGTACAGGTAATAATTGCTCTCGTTGATGAAGTATGCCTCGTAGCTGCCCTGCGTGATGGCTTTCGGGTCGACCGGCAGGTAGGCGAGACAGACGTTCAGCCGTTCACCTTCGGGCGTCTCCCTTACGGGTTCCTTTTGCGGCGGCGCCTGCGGCGGCTGTTTCACTACCGGCGGTTCTTCCTTCGATGGCAGACTGCGCAGACTGCTGCGCGGGGAGCCTGCGCCTTCATTGACCACCACACATTCGGAGACGGGAATCGGAAAATCGAATCCGCTTTCGTCTTCCACCAAAACCGTATGTTTATCTTTAAATGCCTTGACGATACCGCCGCCTACGCTGTTCAGAAAGCGTACTCTGTCTCCTGTTTTTACCATAGTTGATTTCTTTTCAGCCGCTGCGAAGGCCGATTGAATTATTGAATCCCTGAACTCACGATAAACCGGTAATCCCCGGATTCGAGCGACATGCACAGTCCCTGCTCGACGAGCGTGACGTCCCAGATGCCGGGCACGCCGCTCACAAATGCGCCGTCCTGCCATACAACCTCGCCGCCTTCGGTCAGGCTGACCTGCGCAGACGGGTCTGCCGGCAGGAGAACGATAGCCGATGTATTGGCCGGCAGCGACACTTCATAGCTGTATTGCCCGTCGCCCTGACGTTCCCAGCCGGAAGTAATCCGCCCCGGCAGCATTTGCAGCGAGGCTTTCGCCATTTGAAGACCGGCAGGCATGCAGGGGTTCAGGAACACGTGCCGGTATCCGTTCGTCGTCTTTCCCTCCAGCGGCGAGCGGATGCCGGCCAGATAGCGGTAAAAGTATTCCGTGACGGAGCCGAACATCTGGTGATTGTGCGAATCCGTTCCCTCCCATCTTTCCAGCAGGGTGGTGGCATGATTGTTAATCCAGTATCCGAAACCCGGATACGTTTCCTGCGTGGCCACCGCATAGGCGAGGTCGTGATACCCTCCGGCGGACAGTACGGGCCAGAGGTATTTCGTGCCGATGATGCCGGTGTTCAGGTGATTGTCCCGGCGCTGTATATCGGCGACGACCGTGTTCAACACCCCTTCGCGATATTCTTCCGGCACCAGGTCGCCGACCAGCGCGAGCAGCTGATACGTCTGGTACGTGGAATCGGTACCGTAGAGCAGCGTCTCCGCAGAGAAAAACTTCCGGTTAAACTCCTGCCTGACGGTGTCGCTGAGCGACCGGTACTGCTGCGCGTCGTCCGGATGACCGAGCGCCGCCGCTATCCGCGACATCAGGAGGGCGTTGTAGTAATAATAAAAGGTATTGACAACGGCATGGTTCGGGCAGTCGGACTCTCCCGGAGCGCACCATTCGCCCAGCGAATACCAGTATCCGTCGAAGTAGTCGATAATATAGGGGTCTTCCGGACGGGCGTCGATACGCGCGAGGTTTCTTAAATAATCCATGTACCGTCTCATGCCGGCATAGTGCTCGTCCAGTATCCGCACGTCATCGTAATAGTGGTACATCCACCAGGGAATCAAAATATACGCGCTGCCCCACGCAACGCCTCCGCCCATCCCGCCGATAATGGTGGGAGCGGTATTGGGAATCCGTCCGCCGGGTTCCTGCGCATCGCGCATGTCGTTGAGCCACTTGTAATAGAACGGCGCCATCTCGAAATCGTGCATGGCGGCTTCGGCAATCACCTGCCCGTCGCCGGTGTATGCGCCCTTTTCGCGGTGCGGACAGTCGGTCGGATAGCCCACCGTATTGCCTTTCTGCGCCCACAGGCCGGCTTCGTGAATCCGGTTCAGCAGCGGGCTGGAGGACGTCCATTCGCCGTTTCTGTCCATCGCGGAACGCACAACGCGCCCCTCGATTTTCAGGTCTGTCAAATCCTGCCCGTCGGAAACGGCTACTTCCACGTAGCGGAAGCCGGTGTAGAAGAAATGCGGTTCCCAGGTTTCCCTTTCACTGCCTTTCAGGGTGTAGTCCGTCCATACGCGGGCGTGATAGGCAAACTTTTCGCTCAGCGTGTCGCCCGGTTCCAGGTCTTTCGCGAAAAGCGCGTCGTTCAGCGTTTCCGCCCCGCGTATCCGGAGCGTCTGCCCGGCCGTTCCCTGCGCTTCCACGCGCCACCATCCCGCGATGTTCCGGCCGAGGTCGAACAGATAAACGCCCCTGGCGGGGCGCGTGCCGGTCACGGATGCAAGCGTTTCCGTGACTTCAATCGGCACGGACTGCCATTTCAGGACGCCGCCCGGACTCGGCACCTCTGCCGCCTTCCGCCATCCGGCGTCGTCGAACCCGGCCTCCGCCCATCCCGTCATTTCCCGGCGGGCGTCATAATCCTCGCCGCCATAGATGTTGTTGAACGTGACCGGGCCAAAGGCGTATTTCCACTGTCCGTCGGACACAACGAGCGTTTCGCTGCCGTCTTCGTACAGGATTTTCAGCTGCATCGAAAAGCAGGGATTGCCCGGGCGCACATTTCCGTCCCAGCCATAGCGCCCGTCGGTCTTGAGGAGGTTGTATGCACCGTTCCCCAGCATGACGCCCAGCGCGTTTTCTCCCTTTTTCAGCATCGCCGTTACGTCATAAACGGAATACAGCAGCGTTTTGCGGTAATCGGTAATGGCGGGATGCAGCCTGTCGTTTCCCGCCTTCTGGCCGTTCAGGTACAGTTCGTAAAACCCTGCTGCCGTGGCAAAGGCATACGCTTCCCGCACCCTTTTCTCCACCGTAAAGGTATTTCTCAGCAGCGGACCTGCCTCCGCCGGCTCTTCTTCCGTAGCAATCCACTGCGCCTTCCATCCGTCCCGGCCGAGCAGTCCCGTATGAAAAAAGGCCGGTTCGCTCCAGACTTCCCTGCCGTTGACGACGGCGCAGACTCTCCAGAAATAGGACCGGTTGCCGCGAAGGGCTTCGCCTTCGTAGGCCACCTGAATGGTATTGTCCGATTCCTGCATGCCCGAATCCCAGCAGTTCCCGCGCCTGTTGCGCACGTCGGCGGAGTTGTCGCTTACAATTACCCGGTAAGCCATCTGGTAAACACCCCGTTCCTCCGACGCAATGCTCCACGAAAAACGGGGATGGGGCACGTCGATTCCCGCCGGACGGGACAGGTATTCACAACGCAAATCCCCGACAGACGGGGATGAAGTACAGGCGCCTAAAAGGCACGCACAGACGGCCAGCATGCCCGCCGCACGTCTGCTGAAATTTATTTTCCGGTTCATGAGATGATTCCTTATTCTATAAAATAATGTCGCAAACTTACTACATTTCACGCAGATTCTGTGGATTTCGATTCGGTTTTTTCCGTTTTCCCGTAGGTCATCGCCCTGCGGTTATGAAAATCCTGCCTTTCAGACAGGCGGAATGATGATAATTTCGTGCGTTTGCCCTGGAGAATGAGCCAATTCATTTGCTCATTTGCTCATTTGCTCATTCTCACATTATATATAGGGGCCTCTCCCGGCCGGATTGCCGGACAGAATGTTAAAAAAGTCCGAATAATCAGGAGTTAACTGAACGGAATACGAAGTGAATTCCGAACAGTTAGGAGCTAACTGTTCGGAATGTTAAGAAAAGTCCGAACAGTTAGGAGCTAACCGGGCGGAATGTTAAGAAAATTCTGACCGGTTAGGAGCTAACCGGGCGGAATGTTAAGAAAATTCTGACCGGTTAGGAGCTAACTGGACGGAATGTTAAGAAAATTCTGACCAGTTAGGAGCTAACCGGACGGAATACGGAGTGAATTCCGAACAGTTAGGAGCTAACTGGAGGGAATACGAAGTGAATTCCGAACGTCCGGGAGCCGGACAGGCGGAATGTTAAGAAAATGCCGTCCGTCCGGGGGCCGGACGGAGGGAATGTTAAGAAAATTCTGTCCGTCCGGGAGGCGGACGGAGGGAATGTTAAGAAAATTCTGAACGTCCGGGAGCCGGACAGACGGAATGTTAAGAAAATTCTGAACGTCCGGGAGGCGGACGGACGGAATCCGGACTGAATTCCGAACGTCCGGGAGCCGGACGGAGAGAATAAAA
>JAISEZ010000200.1 GCA_031263835.1 Tannerella sp. | reverse complement strand
TATCGTTTTTTTATTGTATATTTGCAGCAGATTGTACGACACAACCGTCATTTACGGCATTCGCAAGCTTCGCCAACGCGAATCTGACAACGCCGATTTATACAGCGACACCGAAACCGTGTATCCCTTTCGGCAGACTCCGAAGCAATTGATACGCGATTAAACATTTCAAACAATATAATTTTATAAACCCGGTAAAACGTCATTGCAAGTCCCTGTTGTCCCTAATGTCTCTATTGCTTCTATTCTCCCTACTATCCCCGCCGCCGTGGCCCTTGAATCCTTGAATGAATGAATCTTTGAATCTATATCTCCCTTAAATAATGTCATTGCAGGGGCCGGCTTCATTTCCGGGACAACAGCGTCCGGGACGGGGTAAGAATAGCCGGTCTGCGCTGTTCGCACAGGTAAAGATGGTTAAAACTTTCTGTTTCCGTACACTTCGTATCCAATCTTTCAGTACCTTCGTACTGACATGCATTGAGAAATGAAAGAAAAACCAACGGTCGCCGGCAATGAAAAACCGGACGGCTTAAAGGCATAACAGTAAAAAGAACAAAGATGAGAGAAAACATTTTCAGGACAGGATGGGCGCTGGTGGCATTGGCCTGCGTCTCATGCGGCCGGATGCACAGCGACGCGGAACCGATTGTGCGCACGGCGAAAATTGATACGGTACACTTGTCGGCCGTGTCGGAGAAGTCGGTATATCCGGGTCAGGTGTGCGCCAATACCGAGGTGAACGTGTCGTTCCGGATTGCGGGCGCCATTGAGCGGATACCCCATGCGGAGGGGACGTTTGTCCGCCGGGGGACGGTGATTGCCGAGCTGGATGCGCGCGACTACCGCGTGCAGCTGGCGGCTGTCGAAGCCGAATATCAGCAGGTGAAGGCCGCCGCGGAGCGGGTCGTCGAACTCTATCACCGCGGAAGCGCTACCAAAAGCGACTACGAGAAGGCCGTTTACGGACTGGAGCAAATCACCGCCAAATACGATTATCACAAGAATCAGTTGACCGATACCCGCCTGACGGCGCCTTTCGACGGCTACATCCGCGAAAAGCTGCACAAGGCCGGCGAGACCGTCGCTGCCGGAATGCCGGTCATCTCCATGATTGGCGCGGGAGAATGGCAGGTGGAAATCAATTTGCCGGTACGGGAATATGCCCGCCGGAACGAGTTTGAACGTTTCGACGCCGTTGTCTCGACGGCGCCCGACACGCCGCTGCCGCTCGAAGTGATTGAAATGGCGCCCAAAGGCAACGCCGCCCAGCTCTACCGGATGCGCCTGCGAATCAGGCAATCCGGAGGCGTCACGCTGGCCGCGGGCATGAGCGCCGAAGTGACCGTTACGCACAGGAAAAGGGCGGAAGCCATGTGCGAGATTCCCGTTTCCGCCCTGTTCGAGCGCGCCGACAGTCCGCATGTCTGGATTTTCACCTCGGAAGAGGCGCCGCTGGAAGCCCGGCCGGTGCACGTCGGCGAAGTGCGGCGCGACGGATATCTGGTGGTGACGGAAGGCTTGCGGGAAGGCGAGCGGGTCGTCACCGCCGGCGTACATGCCATCCGGGACGGCATGAAGGTGAAGCCGCTCCCGCCCGTCAGTCCAACGAATGTGGGAGGGCTGCTGTGATGAATCTGGCGGCATGGGCATTGAAGAATCGCCTGCTTGTCTATTTCCTGGTGGGAACGATGATAGTGGGCGGCATACTTTCCTTTCTGAAGATGGGAAAGATGGAAGACCCCGAACTGGTGGTGCGTATCGCGCAGGTCGTGACGGTATATCCCGGCGCGTCGGCCTATGAGGTGGAACTGCAGGTGACCGACCCGCTGGAGAAGGCCATCCGTTCCATGTCGGGTATCGGGACGGTGGAATCGAGGTCGTCCGGCGACCTGTCCATCATTCAGGTGACGCTGGACATCACCCTGCCGGAGAAGGAGATTCAACAGCACTGGGATTTGCTGCGACGCAAGGTGAACGACCTCGCTCCCTCGCTGCCGGCCGAAGCGAATGCGCCCATCGTGATGGACGACTTCGGCGACGTGTACGGGCTGTTCTACGTCCTGACCGTCGACGGCTTTTCGGATACCGACTTTAACAGCCAGGTTGACAATATCCGGCGGGAACTCTACGCGGTCGAGGGCGTGGGCAAGGTGACGACTTTCGGCGAACAGAAGCCGTGCGTCTATATCGACATCCGTCAGGACCGGCTGGCGCATCTGGGCGTGCATTTCTACGAGCTGCTGCTCACCATCCGCAATCAGAACCGGATGGTCTATCCCGGATACTTCGACAGCGGCGACCACCGGATACGCCTGGACGTGACCGACAGCTACGACTGCGTGGCCGACATCGAAAACCTGCTCATCCGGGGACACGAGAACGACCAGCTGCGCCTGAAGGACATTGCCGACGTGCACGCCGGCATCGTGAAGCCGGAACGCGAGATGATGCGCTACGACGGACAGCGGGCCATCGGGCTGGCCGTTTCGATGGTGCACGGGTACGACATCACGAAAGTGGGGAAGCAGGTGGAAGAACATCTGCACCGGATGGAATACGAGGGCAGCATACCGCTGGGCATTGACTTTCACAAGGTCTTCTTCCAGTCCGACCGGGTGAACGAAGCCATCGGCGTCTTTCTGGAAAACCTGATAGAGGCCGTCCTCATCGTGGTGGCGGTACTGATGCTGACGATGGGCTTCCGCAGCGGCATTGTGCTTGGCACCAACCTGCTGGTGGTTGTACTGGGGTCGTTCATTGTGCTCAGGCTGTGCGACGGCACGCTGCAGCGCGTTTCGCTGGGCGCGCTGGTGCTGGCCATGGGGATGCTGGTGGACGACGCGGTGGTCGTCATCGACGGGATTCTGGTAGATACGCAGCGGGGGCTTAAGAAACCGCTCTCCCTGACGAACACCGCCCGCAAGACGGCCTTCCCCCTGCTGGGCGCCACCCTGATTGCGATACTGGCGTTCTTCCCGATTTTCCTCTCGCCCGACATGGCCGGCGTCTATGTGCGCGACATGTTCATCGTGCTGGCCGTTTCGCTTTTCATCAGCTGGATACTGTCCATCACCCTGGCGCCCGTGCAGGCGGACCTCTTTTTCAGGGTGAAGAAGAATGCGCCGGCTGCCGGCGGCGAAGTCTTCACCGGACGCTTCTACACGGCCCTGCGGAAGACGCTGTACTTCATGCTCTCGCACCGGCTGGCCACACTGGCGGTTGCCGTGGCGCTGCTTGCCCTGAGCGGCTGGGGATTCACGTACGTGCGGCACGGCTTCTTTCCCGATTTCAAGTACGAACAGGCCTACATCGAATTCAAGATGCCGGAGGGGACGCATATCAACCGCGTGAAAACCGACCTGCAGGACATGGAACGCCGCCTGCTGGCGCGGGAAGACGTGGCGCACGTGACCTCAAGCTATGGACGGACGCCCTTCCGCTACAACCTCGTGCGTTCGATTGCCGAGCCGTCGCTGGCCTACGGCGAGCTGATTGTCGATTTCACCTCGCCCGAAGCCATGTTGCAGGCCCTGCCCGCCCTGCAGAAGGAGCTTTCCGAGCAGTATCCGCAGGCCTATGTCCGCATCAAGAAATACAACCTGATGTACAAGCCCTATCCGATTGAGGCCATGTTCAAAGGCCCCGACCCGGCCGTGCTGAAAGACCTCGCCGCCCGGGCCGAAGCCGTGATGGAGGCCAGTCCGTCGGTGATGCTGACCACCCGCAACTGGGAGCCGCAGGTGCCCGTGCTGAGCGTCCGCTACGACCAGACGATGGCGCGCAACGCCGGCGTTTCGCGTCCGGACGTGGCGATGGCCCTGCTGTCGGCCACCGACGGGATGCCGGTCGGGACATACTACAACGGCTCCACGTCCGAGCCGCTCTACCTGCGGAGCATCGACGCGCAGGGCGAACCGGTCAACGACCTGTCCAACGTCCCGGTATCCACCCTGATGTCGCCGCTGGACAGGCTCACCGTCACCGGCCTGCTCATGGGAACCAAAAGCCTTTCGGCCGTGCTTTCGGACGCGCTGGAGCCTCCGCCGGTCAGTCAGGTGAGCGACGGCATCACGCTCCGGTGGGAAGACCCGGTGGTGCGGCGTTTCGACGGCAAACGCGCCATCTGCGCCCAGTGCAACAACATGTTCGGCTATACGCCCGCCCAGTCGCTGGCCGCTATCCGCGGGCAAATCGAAGGGATTTCCCTGCCGGCCGGCTACGAACTTTCGTGGCGGGGCGAATCCATGGCGCGCGCCGAATCGACGCGCTACCTGTTTGCCGGCGTCCCGCTTTCCATCGTGCTGATGATTGTCATCCTGATACTGCTGTTCAGGGACGTCCGCAAGCCGCTGATTATCTTCCTCTGTATCCCGCTGGCGGCCATCGGCATTGTCGGCGGACTGCTGATAAGCGGGAAGGAGTTCGGTTTCGTGGCCATCGTTGCCTCGCTGGGGCTGGTCGGGATGATGATACGCAACGGCATTGTGCTGCTGGAGGAGGTGATGCGTCTGACGGAGGAAGGAAAGCCGGCGGTCGAGGCGCTGCTCGAGGCGTCGTCGTCGCGTTTCCGGCCGGTGGTGATGGCGGCGGGCACGTCGATTGTGGGGATGATTCCCCTGCTGTCCGACGTCCTCTTCGGCTCGCTGGCGGTCGTCATCATGGGCGGACTGACCGTCGGTACGCTGATTACGCTGATGATGATTCCCGTACTCTATGCACTGTTCTACGGAGTGAAGGTGAAGTAGTTGGTAGATAGCAGTCAGTGATGAAAAATAAACGGGATATAACCGCAATACTGCGCACGGCATGTTTGTGTGCATATCAGGTTTCCGGACCCGGGCAACTTCTCTGCCCCGGCACAGAGGTCATCTCTGTCCCGGCGCAGAGGTCATCTCTGCCCCGGCGCAGAGGTCATCTCCATGCCGGCATGAAGGTCATCTCCATGCCGGCATGGAGGTCATCTTTATGCCGGCATGAAGGTCATCTTTATGCCGGCATGAAGGTCATCTTTATGCCGGCTTGGAGGCCATCTTTATGCCGGTATGAAGGTCATCTTTATGCCGGCTTGTACGGCGTGTACATGCCGGCTTGTACACACCGTACAAGCCGGCATGTACAGTGTGTACAAGCCGGCATGTACACGCCGTACAAGCCGGCACGTACAGTGTGTACAAATCTGTGTTATTTCGCATCCCTTTGCGAATCAGCAGTTAGTAGTTATACTTCACGCGGCATGGTTTTGTGCATGAAAATAAAAAATAAATTATCAACACGGAGACACGGAGACCTCTCCCCCGGCCCCTCCCCACACGGGAGGGGAGAGTGCAGCGGTGGAACGAAGTTCCTCCTCTGTGGCCTCCGGGTAACCTCTTTCTTTACACGGAGAGCACGGAGAAAAGACGGCGTTCCGCCGTGCACTTCTCTGTGTTCTCCGTGTCTCCGTGTTGATAATTTATTTTTTATTTTCATGCACAAAACCATGCCGCGCACAGTATAACTGCTGATTCGCATTAATAATAAAAGACAATTGCAATGAATGGAAAAAAGATATATCTGATAATCATCGTCGCTCTGCCTCTGGCGGGCGGCATGAGTGCACAGGCGCAGAGCCGCCTCACGCTGGACAGCTGCAGAACCCTGGCGCTGGCAAACAACCGCCAGGCCAGGTCGGCGCACATGCAGCTGCGCAAGGCCGGCTATGAAGTGAACGCTTACCGGGCAAACTTCCTGCCGCGCATCTTCGCGCAGGGGACGTACCTGTATTCCTCGGCGGACTACCGCTACCGGAAACAGTATCCCCTCTTCGACACCAAAGCGCTGGCGGGCGCCATGAACCAAACGCCGATGCCCGACTGGGAAAAGCAGTTCTGGGGACAGATGTTTTCTCAGGCTAACATGGATTTGGACATCTGGCTGAAGCCGCACAACGTGAGCCTGGCGGGCATACAGTTCGAGCAGCCCGTTTACGTGGGCGGGAAGATTGCGGCGGCATACAGGATGGCCAAAATCAGCCGCCGGATGGCGCAGCTGAACATCGCCCGTTCCGACGCCGAAGTGATTCTCAAGACCGACCGGGCTTACTGGGAATACGTGAAGGTGCGGGAACTCCGCCTCGCCGCGCAGACATACAGGGAGGCCGTCCGGCACGTGGTGGAAGATGCGCGGCACGGCGTGGAGACGGGCGCCGTGACGGAAAACGACCGGATGAAGGCGCAGGTGAAGCTGGGCGAGGCGCAGACGCTGGTGCGCGAAGCGGAAAACGGGCTGCGGCTGGCGCGAATGAACCTCTGCATGACTCTCGGGCTGAACCTGTTTGCTTCCGTCGAGCCGGCCGACACGCTGCCCGACGCACAGCCGGTCGCCCTGCCGGAAGAGATTCCCGACGTGAGCGTGCGTGCGGAATACGCCCTCCTGCACAGGGAACTGGAACTGAAGAAACAGCAGGTGAACCTTGCCCGGAGCGAGTTTATGCCCCAGCTGACGCTCGGCGGCGGATACAGCTACCTCAACGGCATACTTGTCAATGACACGAAGCTGTTTGACAAGGCATCGTTTTCAGCCGTCGTATCGCTCAAGATTCCCCTCACGCAGTGGATTGAGGGCGACAACCGCGTGCGTTCGGCCAAAGCCGACGTCTCGCTTGCGGAATACCGGATGCAGGAATCGGCCGACCTGCTGCAGCTGGAGATGGTGAAGGCATGGAACACCTGGGACGAGGCGCTGCTCAAGACTTCCCTCGCACGCGACGAATACCTGCAAACGCAGGAAAATCTCCGCGTCATCAGGGACCGCTACGAGCTGGGGATGGAAACCGTATCGGGTCTGCTGGAGGCGCAGGCGCTCTGGCAGAAGGCGTGGAGCAAACACATCGAAACCAAAGCCCTGCTGCGTGTCGCCGAAACGGATTACCTCCGCACCGCAGGACATAAATATTAGTGGTTAGTGGTTAATGGTTAACGGTTAATGGTTAGTAGGTGGCTGGACACGCAGTTGTACGTTTATTCCA
>JAISEZ010000187.1 GCA_031263835.1 Tannerella sp. | reverse complement strand
CTCTCGGAAGTTTTGAGAGAACTCTCGGAAGTTTCCGGAGAACTCTGCGGAGTTTCCATAAACCCGTACAGGATTTTCGGGGAGCGGCAAAATATGTTCCGCCATGCACGCATAAATTCGGGGCAAATAATTGAAATGCACCCGATATAGAGTTATCCCCGCCGCCTGCCCCTGAATCTTCGAATCATTGAATCATTGAATCTTTGAATCTTTGTATCCTTCTGCTGAAAAATTTCTTCGTTTTTGTAACAAATCCGGTGACTCATCCGTCTATGGATTGAATACAAAAACAAATGTCACTATGAAAAAGATTTTAATGACTGGAGCGGTATGGCTGGTTACGTGTACTGCCAGTTACGGGCAGTATTCCGTCGAACGGCTGTTCAGTGAATTTTCGGATACGCGGGGCGTCGAACGCGTGAGCCTCGGAAAAGGGCTGATGAGGTTGGCCAGGTGCATGGGAAAGGATGTCAGAGGGGTGGACGGCATCGAGGTGCTGAGCTTTTCCCGGTGCGAACCGGCGCTGAAGAACCGCCTGGAGAATGCCGTCCGCTCGCTGGAGGATGAGGATTACGAAACGCTTCTCACCTCGAATGAGGAAAACGAACGTATCCGGGTGCTGGTAAAGGTGAACGGCGACGAAATCCGCGAACTGGCGCTGCTGATTACCGGTTCCGACCCGACGCTCATACGCCTCAGGGGAAAGATTCGCCCGTCGGATGTCGAACAGCTGGTCAATGCCCGTAAATAGGCGGAGGAATGGATGCAAAGGAATTTAAACAGCGCTATTATCCCTTTCATCCCAGACTCTACCGGGTGGCATACGCCCTGCTGAACCGTGCGGAAGACGCCGAAGATATTCTTCAGGAGACCTATTGCAGACTGTGGCTCAGGCGGGAGGAACTGACCGGGATTCGGCAGCCGGAGGCTTTTTGCGTGACGATGGTGAAAAATCTCTGCATGGATTTTCTCCGTGCGTCCGGCTGGCGGAACGGCGGCGAAACGGAAGAAATGCCGGTGATTCCGTCGGAAGGCACGCCCGAAAGCGAACTGGAAAGCCGGGAACGGGTGGCGCAGATTGAATGGCTGATTGACCGGCTGCCGGAGAAACAGCGTATCGCCATGCGGATGAGAGGTTTCGGCGACTGTTCGTCGGAAGAGATTGAAGCCGCCACCGGCGAAAGCGCCGCCAATGTGCGGGTGCTGCTTTCAAGGGCGCGGAAAACGTTACGGGAAAGGTTATTGAAACAATAAAAGGAACAAAAAATGAAGATAAGGCAATTATTGAAAAAGTATTATGAAGGCTGTTCGACGCCGGAAGAAGAGCGTGCATTGAGGGATTATTTCCTGAACGCCGCGGAAACGGACGCCTCCCTGCAGGCCGACCGGGAATTATTCCTCGCACTGGCCGGTGCGGAGATACGTATGCCGGACGGCCTGTCCCGGCGGCTGGAGCGCGCCATTGAGCAGCGGACGGCTGCAGGGCCGGGACGCAGGATTTGGCGGTATGTTGCCGGCAGCGCTGCGGCGGTCGTTCTGCTGTGCATCGGGCTGTTTTTCATGACCCGCGAACCGGCCGGACCATCGCTGGCCGACACGTTCGACGACCCGCAGGAAGCCGCCATGGTGGCCGGCAAAGCGCTGGCGTTCATCTCGGGCGAACTGAACCGGGGATTGAGCCGTGTCGCCGATGCCGATGCGGAAATAGGGAAAGTAAACCAAATCATAACCAAATATTTTGAGGAGTAACAGAATGAAAGCAAAACATGTGCTAATCGTACTGTGCCTGCTGTGCACAAAGGCGGGTTTCGCGCAGGACAGACTGTTTGAAAAATACGCCGACATGGACAACGTCACCTCCATCTACATCTCCAAAGCGATGTTTCAACTGATGCCCGAGATAAAAGATGCGGGCGTGAACCTGTCGCGCCTGAAAGGGAAGATGGAGTCGTTCCGGTTAATCAGCAGCGCCGGGAAGGAACAGATTTCCCTGATGCGGAAAGATTTCTCGCAGCCGGTTCAAAGCGAACGTCAGGAACTGATGCGCATTCGCGACGGCCAAACGCGCGTCACGTTTTATTCCGGTGTGAAAGGCGACGGGATAAGTGAACTGCTCGTGCTGGCCGACGCCGACAGCAGCTTCACCGTGATTCAGCTTACCGGCGACTTCACACTGAAAGACATTCAGGAATTAGTCAATGAGCAAATGTGAGAATGAGCAAATGAGGCAATGAAAGAATGCACTGATTCATTGTCTCATGGTCACATTCTCTCATTTGCTCATTGATTTTTTGTATTTCCACCGTTTGTGAGTCCAGAGCCAGTAGGCCGGGTCGCGCAGGATGCTGCGTTCCATCCGGCGGGCGTATTCTTCCGTAATCCAGTGTTCGGGCATTTCTTTCGGACGGTCGGTCATCAGCTCGAAATCAACCGTATAGTATCCTCTTTTGACCTTTTGCGCATCGACGTAAATCACCGGAAGATTCAGTCTGGAAGCGATGCGTTCCGGCCCGGTCAGTATGGCCGATTCCTGATGAAGAAACGTCGTCCAGTAGTGGAGGTTCGCTTTGCTGGGCGTCTGGTCGGCCATGAAAACCACCAGACTTGGCGTCCCGGCCTGGCGGAGGCGGATGAGTTCGCGAATGACCTCGTTTTTCCGGATGCCGCGCGCGTGGAACCGGCCGCGCAGGAACAGAAACAGCCGGTCGAAAGCCGGACTTTTCAGCGGCCTGTATATCTGAAAGACTTGCACCTCGCCG
Source organism: Tannerella sp. (assembly GCA_031263835.1). GTDB lineage: Bacteria > Bacteroidota > Bacteroidia > Bacteroidales > Tannerellaceae > Tannerella. Next base: position 6,278 of record JAISEZ010000187.1, on the reverse strand, counting down.
CCGAAAAAGGGCGTGGCGCCGGTGAACCATTCCCAGTTCCCGTAGTGTCCCAGCAGCAGGATAAGGCACGTATGTCCCTGTGCCAGCAGGGGCCTGATGATTTCCGGATTCCTGATACGCGCCCGGCGCATCACCTCTTCCTGTGAAATATGAGCCAGCTTGACGGTTTCGACGATATAGTCGGCAAAGTGGCGGTAGAAGCGGCGTTCCGTCCGGCGCCGTTCCCGGTCCGTCTGGTCGGGGAATGCGTTCCGGAGGTTCCGGCGAACGACTTTCAGCCGGTACCGTATGACCCTGTGGATAAAAAAGCAAAGCACATCCGAAAACACGTAAAGCACGCGCAGGGGAAACAGGGCAACGGACTTTGCCCACAGCAGGAGAATTGCGTATAAAACAGTTTGTCTCATGGCTTTTAATCTAAAAAAGTAACCGTCAGCGCCGTATGGTCTTCATTCCATCCGTCCGGCCTGACGGCGGAAATCCGGTTGATGCGGGCCTCGTCATAAGGCGCTTCCGTTTTAACATAACCGGCGGTATATCCGTACATGAATTTTCCTTTCCGGGCATGTTCGAACAGCACTTCGGCGCTGCGTCCCCGCTGCGTTTCGTAAAACCCGCGCCATTTCCGTTCGGAAACATCCAGCAGCGATTTGCTCCGCGCATGTCGGGTTGCCGGACTGACCGCGGGCATGATGTTGAGCGCCTGTGTGCCGGGGCGCTCGGAATAGCTGAACACATGCAGCTGCGAGACGGGCAGCGATTCGATGAACGTGCGGCAAGACTCGAAACAGGCGTCCGTTTCTCCCCGGAAACCCACAATCACATCTACGCCGATAAACGCATCGGGCAGCCGCTGTTTGACCGTCTCTATCCTGCGGCGGAACAGGGCGGTGTCATACCGGCGGCGCATCAGCTTCAGCACCTCGTCGCTTCCGCTTTGCAGCGGGATATGGAAATGCGGCGCAAAACGCCTGCTGTGCGATACAAAATCAATGACTTCATCCGTGAGCAGGTTCGGTTCGATGGACGAGATGCGGTAGCGGGCGATTCCCTCCACCCGGTCCAGCGCACGCAGCAAATCCGGGAATGTTTCTCCGGTGCTTTTCCCGAAGTCGCCCGTGTTGACCCCCGTAATCACAATCTCTTTTCCGCCGTCGCGCGCCGCCTGTTCGGCCTGCGCCGTCAGTTCGGCGACTGTTCCGTTCCGGCTGCGTCCGCGGGCCAGAGGAATGGTGCAGTAGGAGCAGAAATAGTCGCATCCGTCCTGCACTTTCAGGAAATAGCGCGTCCGGTCGCCTGCCGAGCACGAAGGCACGAACGACCGTAGCTCTTTGACGGGTGAAGTGACGATACGTTTATGTTCCAGCTGATTGAGGTACTGTGTAAGGTTTGCTTTCTGCGCAGCCCCCAAAACCAAATCCACTCCTTCGATACGGGCCACTTCTTCCGGTTTGAGCTGTGCGTAGCAGCCGGTCGCAATGACAAACGCTTCCGGATGCTGTTTATGGACGCGGCGAATCAGCTGCCGGCATTTTTTGTCGGCCAGTTCCGTCACGGAACACGTATTAATCACACAAATATCCGCTTTCTCGCCGCTGCGGGCTGTCCGGATACCGTGTGAAACCAGTTCCCTTCCGATGGTGGATGTTTCCGCAAAGTTGAGTTTGCATCCCAGCGTATAGTAGGCGGCCACCTTGTTTTTGAAAATAGAATGGTCTGTCATCCGAGCAATAATTCTGCGACAAAGGTATGCAAAACGGTGCAAATAAGGAAAAGGGTGCATCCGTTTTTTTAGGGCGGTAGGGGCGAACCTGTGTGTTCGCCCCCCCTACATGCGGGGCGAACACACAGGCCCACCCCCTACATACAGGGCGAACACACAGGTTCGCCCCTACGTGCATTAACCATTAACCGTTAACCATTAATCATTAACCACTGCTTTTTTCGTCCACCCGCTGCTGCCGCGGGCAATAAACACGCCGCTGGGCATTATCTCCAGTTCGAAACGGCTCAGCAAATCAGCGACCAGCGCGGTCGCCTCCGGGTTCAGCAACTTTGTATTACTGTCCAGGCTACATTGGACAGAACGGCCAGATACTGCGAACCGCCGGCGGCCGGAAAGCCGGTCGAGTCCGGCAGAACAAGATGCATTTTTCCGCCCACCGGGATTCACAGGCTACGCCTACGGCGTGATGCGACAAATTGAAATGCATCCATCAGCAGTTAGCAGTCAGGCATTTTGTCTGGAAATAAACAGTACATTTCCAGACAATACCTCAGTAGAATAAAGTCACGGTTTCATACAAAGCCCGATTGTCATACGGCGAACCTGCCTGCTACCATTCTACTGTCTACTATACTGCACACGTAAAATTGTGAGATGAAGTTGGAGTCCGGAACGGATTCCGGAGACCGCTTTCATCTCACAATTTCAGCCCGTGCGCAGTATAATCATTCATCATTCTCTCCGGCTCACGCTGTCTTCCGCAAATTCGTACGCATACGTTTTGCCGTTGACGGTGTAACGGATGACGGGGTTTTTGCCGCTTTCGTCGAGTATGAACTGCTGCGGGTCGCCGCTTTTCAGTTCGTCCGGATAGAATACCGTCCCGACGACTGTCCGGGCGGCAGGCGCCTTCAGGGTCGTGAAAAGGCAGGGAATCGCCTGTACGGGGTCGCTCTTTACCACGCGGACGGTGTATTGCGTTTGCAGGGTCAGGTCATACGGCGTATTGATGAGCGGCTGCATCTCCATGCGCGTCCCGCCGGTTTTGCCGGTGAAGCCGGCTGTCCGGCCGCCGTTCACCTCCGCCTTCGCAACGGGATGGAACAGCAGGTCTATCCTGTCGCCCCGGGCGCAGTCGATGCGGTCGAGCAGCAGGGCGATGTTGTTTTCCTTGTCCAGTACCACCGTACGCTTCCAGTTTTTGAGGTGCTTGCCGGGGTAGGCTTTGGTCGGATCCATGACGGCGTAATCGTATTCCGGCGAGATGTGGAAACGGTCGATCTTCCCGCCGACGCCTTCCTGCCAGGGCTGGTCCTTGCGTTTGGCGATGTACTGCTCTTCGTCGTTCACCTGTACGACGTTGTGACCGGTGCTCCGTACATAGAGGTAATCGAAGCGCACGTCGTTGAAGAAGAACTGGTCGTAGAAACGCTGTTCCACTTCGCCGACGAAGATGTCGCCGTTCCAGGTGAGGATAAACGTGCCGGCGTCCAGATGGCCGTGGTGCGGGTCGTCGGCGGGACTGCACTTCAGGGCGACCTGCAGGTGTTCGTCTCCGAAGTCTTTGCGCATGAATCCCCATTCGATGCTGGGGAAATATTTGGAAGCGACGGCCGGTTTCACGGCCCTGACGTCCGTCGGCCGCGGCCAGATCAGTTCCCACATGTTCCGGTGACGGTGTTCGCCGCTCAGGTAGGTTTGCAGGTAATACATGGCCGTTTCGTCGCGCGATTCGGCAATCAGTTTGTTATAGGTATAGGAAAATCCGATCGGGCCGGACGAAGAGCCGTCGTTGAAGGCGCCGGTCAGGGCGAAAAGGGCGAAGTCGGCCGGATGTTTCCAGCCCGGCACGTCGAACAGGTTGACCCTGTTGTCCGTCAGCCGCTTCAGGGCGTCGGGAAAGGCGATCGCGTCACGGATGCCGTAAACGGAGTACTGGCGTCCTTCCGCCCAGCCGTTGTCGTCGCCATAGTTGCGTATCATCTTCTCGAACCCTTCACAGCTGCGGGCGACGACGTCGATCAGCTGCGGGTCTTCGGTCAGCAGCGACAGCGCCGCCATGCCCGTCCCGCCGTGGCAGATGGCTGCCCAGTTGCACTTGTAGGCCTCCGCCCACCAGATGTATTCATAATTTCCGCGCACGCGAAGGATGGCGTTCTCAAGCAGTCCGCTTCGCACGCGGTTGCGCTGATCCCCGGTCATCACCGGATAAATCCAGTCATAGACCAGCGCCAGCCCCAGGGCGCAGTCGCCGGTGGCAATGTCGAAGGTGAAGACGACCTGATCATCCTTTGCGCCGTAGGGCCATACGCGCGGATAGATGATGTCGAACCGGTGGGCGCCGGCGGCCCAGCCTTCCATCTCGCAGAGCTTCTCGGCATAGAGATAGGCCTTTTGTGCATACGCCTCGTCGCCGGTCATCTGGTAGAGAAAGGCGAGCAGCTGCGACCCGTGCAGGTAAAAGCCCAGATAGGTTTCCCAGTAGCTGGTTTCGCGGTAGCGTGAGGCCGGATCGTTGTACGGACGTTCGGGTTCCACCCGGTTGAGCATGACGCGGCGGCCTTCCTGAAGCAGCAGGTCCATAATCTGCGCATATTCGGGTTCGTTTTTCACCCTGTCCAGGATGGCCTGTTTGCTTCGGTTGTCGAACAGCAGGTAGGGATGTTCGAGCTTGCGGTTGAGGATGTCCCGGCCCACGGCCAGGTAATCGCGTTGCCCGCCGGCATTGTGCTGCGCCTTCAGCGCAAGCGGTGCACACAGACAGACAAGGGTGCACCAGAGAATCAGTTTGTTCATTATTCTGTAATTATTGAATTGATACGTATTAAAGTCCCAGCGAAGCTTTGATCTGTTCGATTTGCCGAAGGTCGGCAGCTTCATCGCCGGCAATGTCTTCGACTGTTTTTATGCGCCGGTGTATTTCGAAGTAGAATTTGATTTTCGGTTCGGTGCCCGACGGACGGATGGATATTTTTGTGCCGTCTTCCGTGTAGTACTGCAACACGTTGGACGTGGTCGGCATGTTCAGCGAAAAGGCCTCGCCGTCCGCGAAGCTGTATCCCTTCAGCGAGACGTAATCGTGCATCAGCGTCACCTTCGAACCGGCAATCTCGGTCAGCGGATGTTCGCGATAGCCTTTCATCATCGCTTCGATTTCTTCCGCGCCGCTCCTGCCCTGTTTTACAATGGAGAGGCTGACCTCCTTCGAGTATCCGTATTCCAGATAAATATCCTGCAGCAGGCGGTAGAGCGTCCTGCCGCTGTCCCGCGTCCAGGCGGCCGCTTCCGCCATCATGCAGCAGGCCGAAACGGCGTCCTTGTCCCGCACGAAGTCTTCACAGAGGAATCCGTAACTCTCTTCGCCTCCGCCGATAAAGGTCTTTTTTCCTTCCTGACGGCGGATGATGTCGGCAATCCATTTGAAACCCGTGTAAACGTCGTGAATTTCCACGCCGTTCTGTTCGGCCACCGCACGTATCGTTTCGGTCGTGACAATTGTCTTGACGATGTATTCCCGGCCCTGCAGCCTGCCGGTTTCCTTCCATCGCGCAATCAGGTAATATACCAGCAGCAGCGCCGTCTGATGGCCGTTGAGGAGCGTCCATTCGCCGGCGTCGTTTTTCAGGGCAACACCCATGCGGTCGCCGTCCGGATCGGACGCCAGCGCCAGTTCGGCCTCTGTCTCCCGCGCCTTTTCGACGGCCAGGGCCAGCGCCGCCGGTTCCTCCGGATTGGGCGAGACGACGGTCGGAAAGTCGCCGCTGACCACGTCCTGTTCCGGTACGTGAATGACGTTCGCGAAACCGAACGCCTCCAGCGCCGCCGGTATCAGGCGCACGCCCGTGCCGTGAATCGGGGTGTAAACAATCTTCATGTCGCGGTGATGGCGGATGGCGTCCGGAGACAGCGAAACGGCTTTCAAACCGGCGATGTACTGCCTGTCCATTTCGCTGCCGATGAGTTCGATCAGTTCCTTTTTCCCCTTGAAGCGGATGTCGCCGGCACTCCGGATTCGGTTGACTTCGGCGATGGTGTTCTTGTCGTGCGGGGCGATCATCTGTGCGCCGTCGTCCCAGTAGGCCTTGTAGCCGTTGTATTCCTTCGGATTGTGGGAGGCGGTGAGGATAATGCCGCTCTGGCAGCCCAGCCTGCGGATGGCATAGGACACTTCGGGCGTGGGACGGAGGTCGTCAAACAGATAGACCTTGATGCCGTTGGCCGAAAAGATGTTGGCTGAAATCTCCGCAAACAGGCGGCTGTTGTTCCGGCAGTCGTGTCCGATGACTACCTTGATTTGCGACCGGCCGGCAAATTCCTTCAGCAGGTAGTTGGCCAGTCCCTGGGTGGCCGCGCCGACCGTATATTTATTCATCCGGTTGCTTCCGACGCCCATGACGCCCCGCAAACCGCCTGTCCCGAACTCCAGGTCTTTGTAGAAAGCCTCGATCAGTTCGGTCGGGTCTTCCCGGTCGAGCATGACCTGTACCTGCTCACGCGTCTCCCGGTCATACTCCTTTCCCTGCCACACGCAGGCTTTTTTTCTCACTGTTTC
>JAISEZ010000165.1 GCA_031263835.1 Tannerella sp. | reverse complement strand
GGAAACATTGACGGACGCTTCGCCGATAATTTCGAGATTGCGGATAAGGGCGTCCTGTTCGACCCACTGTTTTTCAAAATTATCATAGTTGTGCAGTTTGCCTGCCAGATATTCAACCTTGGCGATGCAATCGCGTATATGTCCCAGTCGAAACAGGTTTCTTTCCTTATTGTTCATTGCTGTAAATTATTTTTAAATCGTTCATGATTTGCGGCTTCAGTTTCGGATGAACAAACTGCTCGGAAACCAGGTCTATTCTGGCATTCAGCTTTTTCTCCATATCATCTTTCATCCGTACCAGATTGAACAGCCCGACGGCGCTTTTTAACCGGTACAGAATATCAATATCGCTTTCCGGAGAATCTTCGCCGCGGGCTACGGAGCCGAATATGCCTATCCTGACCGGATTGTACGGCAACATCGACCGGATGATAATATCTATCTGACTTTGTGATAACATGACTGTTTTTTTTCGATTAAAGTATAGCTGCCGTGATAAACTTTCATCTCATGCCTCCATTGTCACGGCAAACTTGATACAAGGCGCGTGCCGCCCAGAACGGGTCTTCGGTATGCAGTGTCCACCAGTGTTCAAAAAGGAAATCTATCCCGCCGTATTTCTTTAAATACCGGTAGCCTTCCTGCCTGTCCATCTTGAGCGAACGGGCAAAATAAGGAATAATGAACGTAATGAAACTGATTCTGTCGCGCGCTTCCGGGTCTAATGTTCTCTTTTCCGATGCTGTTTCCATACTTAATTTAATTTTACACGGCAAAGGTACATCTTTCTTTTCAACAGACCTCCGTTTTATTATCAAACGTGTAAACCAATATGTCAAAGAACGCTTTATATCTTTTGCGGACGTAATGTTCCGCCGTCTTACCATTTTCTCAGATACTCATGTTGCTGTTTTCCTTTTTCGTCGTTTATACCACATATACGCGCCTGTAAACGGGAACGTGGCGCCTGTCAGGGCGGCAACGACATACAGTATCTTTCCGGGCGTACCCCAGAAGGCGCCTGTATGCAGGTCGTAAATGGAGCGGAACAGGCGGGCGGGAAAGTTTACGTCCCGGTACCTGCCGCCGTAAATCCCCGCCGGCTCGATTTCTTGCAGGGAATACCTGTCGAAAACGTAAACATCGCGGTTATAGTAAACACCCCTGTCGGGATAGACGGTTGCCCTGATGACCGACGCAGGGTCGGCGGTATCGGGACAGTTGATATAGAACGACGCAGCATCGGGATAGCGACGCAGTATGATTTCGAACACGCTGTCCGTTGCAGGCATCGGGTCGATGGCAGGGTGGACGCCGGCAGGGTCGGATTTTTCCGTGTTTGCCGGCACGTCTTTACCCCCGCCCGCTATCAGGTACAGGGATTTTGCATACCAGTCCAGTCCCCACACCATGCCCGTCAGTCCCATCAGCAGGAGAAAGACGGAGGCATAGATGCCCGCTATGGCGTGGAAGTCGAAGATTTTCCGCTTCACTCCCGTACTTCTTTTCCATTTGAACCGTAGACGGTGTTGCGCCGCCTTTTTCGTTTTCGGTATCCACAGGATAATCCCCGAAATCAATACGACGACAAACGTCAGCGTACCGTAGTTAATCAGGGGACGCCCAATGGCGCGAGGCAGCCACAGCGACTGATGCCCCCGCCGGATGAACATCCAGAAGTCGAACGGCTGTCCGCCGGCGCTGTTCATGCTGAAACTTGTCCGTTTCAGCGGTTCTCCCGAATACGGGTCTATCATCACCACCGTCCGTTCACCCCTTCCGTAAATGCCTGCCCACGCCGGTCTGTCTTTCGTATAAGTGATATATGACGGCAAACGTCCATCCAGACCGTCTTTCGCCATCGCCGCCAGCGCCGACGGACGCAGCAGCAGCGAGGGGTCTTGAGCCGGTATCAGCGGATCGCCGCTGCCAACCCATCCGTGTATGTGCAGCGCCCATATAGCGCCTGTCAGACAGATGACGCTCACAATGCCGCCGGAGACTATCCCGAGACACAGGTGGATTTTACGAATTACTCTTTTTGCAGTCATACGGAAAAAAACGGGTAACGGACACTGTCCACAATCAGGTTAAAAAGTCAGCTTGCCGATGGAAGTGATACATCCCGAGATGACTTCCAGCCCTTTGGTCGCCCTGGCGGCAGCCACGTCGATGGTATAGACGTGGGGATATTCGCTCGCAACGGTGATGCCGAAGGCGATGCCCGTTCCGTCTTCCTCCACGTAAGGCAACCGCGACACGTGCACCAGTTGCTCCGGTTCCGGCATTCCGGTAACCCAGGTGAACGATTTCGTCTCCACGTCTATGATGGCGAATTTCAGTGCGTTGGTCTCTCCCCATTGGGGCGTCTCTTCCTTGTTGACGCCGACTGTCAGCAGGAATTTTGTGCCGCTCAGGTAAAAGGCCTTATACAGATGATAACCTCCCGATGCTTCCTGGATGTTAAAGAAATAATTCTGATCGTATTCGCTTGCGCCTTTTTTGATGCGCAGGGCGGCCGACGGTTTCACGGACGGCTTTATGCCGTCTTCGGCATGACCTGCGGGAGCATGTGAAAACGTATAGACGTCGCCGTTTTCGACCTGCGACACCCCTGCCAGCGCGAAATAATGACCGATATACGAGGTGCGGTTATCCCGGATGATCCGTTCCAGCGTCATGTCGGGCCAGGAAAAGACGGCAATCCAGACGCTGTCCGTGAGGTCGGTACGGAAATAATTGTCCTTGATGCACATGTAGGGAGCATAAACCTTATTGTCCACCTGAAAGACGCCGGTGAAGTGCGCCATTTCGCCGTTGCCCGCCAACTGCGCCACATCAATGTAAGTGGAGCCGACGATCTGAGGATTAACGGCGTCCACGCGGTAAATGCCGGCATTGGGGCTGGCGAACGAACGCGGACATTTCATCAGGATCAACTCGTCGCCGTACGTGCCGAAGACCTGTACGGTTTCCGTTTGCAGGTTGGACTGATAGGTCAATATTCCGTTTTCGTTCAACGCATAGGTGGTGACGGCGCCGGGATTGCCCTGTCCGTAGAGGAAACTGAACGCCTTGTTTTTGTGAAACACATAATAACGGTATCCGTCCTGTTCCAGGCCTGCGCCTACGGTGGTGATACTGCCTTCCGTCAGGCTGCCTGTCTGTAGCAGATAGTCGGCTCCCTCGGAGGTGCTGCCTTCGGGCGTCGCTACTACAACGTACTGAAAATTGCCCTCCGCTTCCGGTTCGAGCACGTCGTTTTTTTTGTCGCACGAGGCGAACAGTGTTGCAACAGATGTTGCGAGTACTAATTTTTTGATACTTGAATATAACATAATTACTTAATTTATTTGTGATTATAATTGATTTAAAAAACTATTTACTGCTGATGAAATACCTGAACTTGAGGGAGAAGCTTCTTCCCGGCTTTTGAAGGCTGAAATTGTCGTACAGATTGGTGTCCGTGATATTCCTGCACTCTGCCGAGAGGTTGTACCTGCCTTTTTTGATGGCGTAGGTGATGTTGACGTCCTGCGACAGCTGTGCGGGAATGGTGTATTTGCTGCCGGAGGCTCCCTGACTGGGCCATCGCAGGTAGTATTCGTACACGAACAGCAGATTGTATCCGATGCTCAGGTTGTTGTCCCTTCCGCCCACGCCGGGGAAAAAGAGATTGACGTCGCCGTTGCCGAAGAAGTAGGGCATGTTGGGAATGCGGTCGCGGTACACGGTGCTTTCCCTCGTGGAGCCTTCCTCGTAACGGGTATTGTTGCGGAGGTTCTGATACGTCAGGTTGACGCCGGCCGTCAGGAGGCGTTTATACGAGTATCGCACTTCGCCGTTGTAGCCGATGTTGATGACGTCGCGCTGGTTGGTCATCACCTGGTGCGTGCCGTTGGTGTTTTGCTGCGGACGGATGTAATCGACGGCATTGCGGACAATCAGGTTGCCGTCGAAAATCAGCCCGTGATTACGGCCGGCGGTGGTGGTGAAGTTCAGCCCGACATTCACGTTGTCGCTGCTTTCGGGGCGCAGTTCCGTATTGCCGAGCAGGGTGTTCGCATCGCCGAACAGTTCCTCGTTTTCCGGGAGTCGGAAACTCTTCTCGTACGAGAACTTGAATTGCAGGTCGGAGAGTAGAAAATAGGTGCTTGCCAGTCCGTATCCGAACTTGTCGTACCGGCTTTTCAATTCGGGATAGATGGTGCCTTCGGACGTATAGTACACGGTGGTGAACGACGAGGTGGACTGGGCGAAATATTTGACAAAAACAGACGTATTCCAGCGGTCGCTGTAGTCGAACCGGTAACCCAGTCCCGCCACGTTTTTGACGGTTTTCCGCGGAAGCTGCATTTCCCTGTTGTCGGGGTCTGTGGCATCGAATCCGGTGCGGTCGAAGACGTTTAATACGTCGTTGAGCATGACGGAGTGCCGGTCATTGATTTTATAGGCGATGTTGCCGGTCAGCAGACCGTTGTGGTTGTTGTATTTGTACAGGGTGCGGCTCAGTTCTCCTCCCGGCGACGGTTTTTCGTTATATTCGCCCACCCAGTTGTAATGACGGGCGACGGTATCCACCGTCTGTTCGAATCCGAGGTTGTAGTTTCCGGTGATGTTCACGTCAAGCCCTTTTGCGAAAAGGTCTTTCTTGGAATACCGGACGGAAGGCATGATGATGTTTCCCCGCCTGAATCGCGCCCCGAAGACGCGGTCCATGCGCGCAGCCGTCTGTATGTCGGCTTTGTTCTGTCCCAGCGTGATGCCCACCAGCAGTTTGTCGGCGTATTTCCTGCCCGTCACGCCCACGTTGGCGATGAGCGTTTCGTTGCGGTAGTTGTCATGGAAACGCTTCACGCGGCGATTCTCGTACAGTCCGGTGGAGAGGTCGGCCACGTCGACGTTCACGGGGTAATTGTTGTCGGAATAGTTCTGGAAAAGATTCAGCTGCACGGTAAAGCCGTTTGCGGAAGTGTATCCCGTATTGACGCACGACTTGTGTGTATTGAACGAGCCGAAGGAATACGACGCATCGAGGTAACTGTTTTGCCGGTTGCCGGTAACGATGTTCACCGCCCCGCCCAGCGCGTCGGCGCCGAAAGAGATGGGCACTACCCCCTTGTACACTTCGATGCGTTCCGCCAGATTGATGGGGATATTGTTGATTTGGAAGGACGAGCCGAAGTTCTCCATCGGGATGCCGTCGATAAAGAACTTCACCTGCCGGCCGGTGAAGCCGTTCAGCGAGAAGTTGAATCCCGACCCTACCCCGCCGCTCTCGCGAATCCGTACGCCGGACACGCGGTCGAGCGCATGGCTCAAATCCATCGTCGTGTTGTGCAACTGTTTCACCTCTACTGCCACCACGTTGTAAGCAAGTTCGTTAATCTTCCGCGTGGCCGACTTGCCGGTAATCAGCACCTCGTTGAGCGTCACGGCGTCTTCTTCCAGACATACGTCGACGATTTCACGTTTTCCGGCGGCGAGGTTCACCGTCCTGGTTTCGCTTTTCATTCCCATACAGGAAAACGCCAGCGTGTAGCGTTTCGGCTTAAGCGTCGGGAGCGCATACCGTCCGTCGCCGTCGGTGACGGCGCCCGTCGAGGTTCCTTCAATCTGTACCGTTACTCCTGCGAGCGGCTGACTGTCGTCGCACGAAATCACCTTCCCTTTTATACCCTGTCCGTTTGCGGACAGGGGGAGGCTGATATAAATTACTGATAAAATCCCCAGTAATGAGGTTCTAAATTTGTTCATACAATTTCATTTATACATTATATATATCTGTACAAGGTTGCGTCGGGGCTTTGTGATGCCCGCCACAACGTCTTTGTGATTCCCGTCACAATGCCTTTGTGATTCCCGTCACAACGCCCTTGTGATTCCCGTCAAAGAGACGCTTTGATTCACGTCGCATTCGGCTGCGGTGTCAGTGCCGTTAAAGGCAACTCGTACAGAATGGTACGGGGCTGCTTGAGCAGGATTGACCCGCTGGTGTAGCGCGTAACGATTTTCAGGGTGTACACGCCGCCGTCGGAAATCTGCGCGGGCAGACGGCAGAGTATTTTCCTGGGAGTGTTCTCCGCTATGGGATAATCCAGGGGTATCTCTCCGGCGGCGTCGGAAACGAAAAACACGCCCAGCCCGTTTTCATCTGCGGGTGCAATCTTGATTTTCTCGCCGGTGATGATAATATCGCCGCCGGGGGTTACCGTGCCGTCGGTTTTGCCGGTAAACACGTCGGTTACCAGTCCGATAACGGAGCCGCCGTCGGTCTGCCTGCCCACTACTTCCACTCCCACTTCCTCGTCGAGCGCCCGGCGAAATTCGGCGGTCGGCGTGGCGTCGAAAGTGATTTTGTGTACGGCGGGGTTGAACGTCGGGGCCGGGCCCGATATACCTTGTATATCGCCGCTTTGGTGGAGTCCAGCAGTGTATTAATTTCCACCGCTTCGCCAGAACGCCCGGTTGCCTTTCCAGCTTTCACGTTCCAGTATCCGGGCTGTACGTCGCGCTTCATTCCGAAACGCACTTCCTTGCCGTCAACGGTTATCCGGCAGAATAACGGAACGCTGCCGTCCTTTTTTTGTTTGTCTCTTTTCAGATAAAAGAGAACTTTGAATGTGCTTCGCATAAAAACTCATTTTTTAAGGTTA
>JAISEZ010000069.1 GCA_031263835.1 Tannerella sp. | reverse complement strand
GCGCGCACGGGTCATAAAACGGAAGACAGTTCCTTCTCCGGTTATAAAACCCGTACAGCCATGCCGGAAGAACGCATTATTGCGGCAGCAGCGGTCACTCCGGGCGAAAAAACGGACGGGAAGCGGCTGCCCGTACCGGTAGAAACCGGCAGGTCAAACGGGATGAAGGCTGACAGTGTTACCGGGGATACCGCATACTCCGGTACAGCGAATCCGGAACCGGCGAATGAAGAACAAATACAGCCGGTCTCCGGACTGCATCCCCGTACCGGTCAGGACTGCCGCAGGGACGGCGACTGCTTTGATTATAACAGGGATGCCGGCATGTATGTATGTCCGGCCGGTCACATGGCTGTTCGCAGGACGGAAGAGTCGGGAAGGAAAGAGAAAAAAATGCCCCGGGAAGTCTGCCATTCCGATGTAAATAAATGTAAAGTCTGTTCCCTGCGGGAAGGATGTTACAGGCCGGATGCCGGGCATAAAACTTATATGGTGACCGTAAAACCGGCCGTTTCAGGCAAAAATACGGGGAACGGTACAGGATCGAAACCGGAAATGCAGAACTTAAACACGTCTATGGATATGGCAGATCCATATCCTGCGGTCTGTATGCCGTGCAGATGCAGGGAGCCGTGGCCCTGTTTGCTGCAAACGTGAAAAGAATACTCGGACTGCTCCGAAGGGCAGGGTATTACCCTTTTGACGCGTTGCAGAACACTCCCCGGACCCGTTCAAACCTCTCTGAATGAATTTTTCGCAGCTCTGTTTTTACCTGAACGGGCATGCGACCGTCATATCATCCTCCCGGTTTTAACCGGTATTTTTCCCTTTTCCCGGTAATATACAAAAAATAAGAGGCTTTTTCAGTGCCCTCCTGCACTTCACCGGGGGTTATTCATATTCAATCCTTTGGATTGTGAAATGTACCCGTAAATAACGGTTTCCTATTACGCAAAAGAGGGGGCGAACCTGTTGGTTCACCCCCTCTGCCGACTGCTTTTTTTGCCGGTCATTAACGGTTTGTTATTCACTCCTTTGTATAGGACGTCTTCATGCCGTTTTGTTAAGGGTGTCTTAACCGCGGCGTTAAAGGCGCTTTAACCGGGGCATTAAAGGCGCTTTAGCCGGGGCGTTAAAGGCGCCTTCACAAAATGTACTTTTCAACCGACCGTCATGTGATACCCCGGCGTTACCGCACGCGGATGCCTCAGCCTCTTGCCGGAGCCTGTGAACGGTGTCACGATGCGCAGTTCGTACTGCTTGCTATCTGCCGATTCGCATACATACTAATCCATAGGATTTTGTTTCAGCTTTCCATCCGCCTTTGTGACGTCGTCCGGATTATACGGGAAGGCGATGTCGGTAGCGGGATTGAAATTCCTCGGCGCACCCCAGGATGCACTTTGCGCTTCTACCCAGGTTGACTTCGGGTCGCCGCGGTCGGCGTACTGACGGATCATTCTGGGTGCGTTCAATTTGTCCCAGTCCTGCCAGCGTTTCAAATCCATGAAACGGTCGGTCGGTTCACAGGCCAGTTCGCAGCGGCGCTCGTGCTTCAGATCATCCAGCGTGGCGGAAGTATAAACATTGCCCAGACCGGCGCGGCTGGTGAGCCGGTTTAATTCGGTGGCTGCGGCGGCGCCGTTGCCCTGCATGATCAACGCTTCGGCCTTGAAAAGCACGATCTCGGCATGACGCATGAACGGCAGATTAAGATCGGTGACCATCCAGTCGCCATTGGTGTTCACGTATGGCGACTCGCCGTGTCCGTCGGCATATACTTCGCCGTAGGAAAACGGTTCCATATATTTGTTTATCATAAAACCGCTTTCATCGTCGGAAGTAGAATAAAACCTGCGCGTTTCGCCGAAGAGCACAAACTCGTCGTCGTATTCCAGCATGGTCACGCCGCGTCGCTGGTCTCCCTCCGCAAATTCATTGTAGAGGCCTAATGTGGGCTTATAGTAGCCCCATCCGTTGTAGCGTCCCCAGGCCTTGTTCTCGAGCACTACGCCCGGGATCACGCTGCCGGTGGGGTTGATGCGTCCGGAGGAGTTGACGCTCCAGAGGTACTCTTTGCTCCAGTTATTGGCCATGAGGAATACGTCGGCATAACTGCTCAAGAGTCCGCGCCTGCCCTCCGATTCCATTTTATCGACCAGGGGAGGAATCAGCGCCCATTTGGAGGGGTCGTGCTGCGCCCAGTAAGCGTAGATTTTCACCATGTATCCCCATACGGCCGCCTTGTGTACCCGTCCGTAATCTTCTTCGCCGTAATCTTCGAAAAAGGGCACGATGGCCGCCGCCTTTTCCAGATCCTGAATAATCAGGTCGTAATTTTCCATTACGGAGGCGCGCTGTTCGGGAATACCGTATTCGTATGGATCGAAATCTTCATAGCGATCGAAAGGTACCCCCTGGTCGGGACGTCCGTGGCGATAGGCATAGAAGAAATGGCAAAAGGCACGCAGGAAATAAGCTTCGCCCAGGCGGAGGTTTTCCACTTCAGTCAAATTACCTTTACGGAGGAGGGAATAAATCACCCAGTTACAGCCTGCGAGATACTTGGTAGCCGGATTTGTGGCTTCGAAAAGCGGGCCTTCGCGTCCGGTGAAGTTGAAATCCGCTATCCGGTGGTATTCGTCCGGACGTGAGCGGCCGATAATCATGTCGTCGCCGCAGGCTGCCTGTTCCCAGTACAGTTCGCGACGTGACAGTTCATATATTATCCAGTAACAGTAATTTAAAGCTTCGTTGATATCCTTGTCGGAACGAAAAAACGTACCCTGACTGGGACTCTCTTCCGGCTTCACATTGAGAAAGTCGGAGCACGACATACTGCACAGCGCCAGTAGCGCCAATAAAAGAATAGAACGTTTCATATATGTTCGATTTTTTAAATTAAATAATTCATTAATAAGTCAGTTTGATGCCGAATGAAATCACTCTCGGTACGGGATATTTACCCAGGTCCATCCCTTTAAGCCCCACTTCGGGGTTCATGCCCGAATATTTGGTGAAGGTGTAGAGGTTGTCAATGCTCATATATACCGACATGGCGCTGTTCAGATCCCGCAACTGCGACGACATTCTATGCAGCAACCCGTCGAGCGTATAGGCGATGTTGATATTCTTGATACGCAGATAGGAGGCGTCTTCCAGATACCAGTCGGATTGTGTTCCGAAATTGCCGTTGTTGTCGACGGTTGTAAGACGGGGCACATCGTTGGTGTTTGGCCATGCGTCCAGAATTTTGTTCCAGCGGTTGAAGTTCTGGAATCCTTCATTCAGGAGGGTATATTTCCATGCCTGAAAAGCCTTTGCGCCGCCAATGCCTTGCAGCAGCAGACTGAACGAAAGGTTCCTGTAGCTGATTCCTCCCGAAAAAGCATACGTGACTTTCGGGTAATAAGCGCCCATGTAGATGCGGTCGTCATCATTGATTTTGCCGTCTCCGTTCTGGTCGATAAACTTCATGTCTCCCGCCACGGCGTTGGGCTGTATGCGGTTCCCGTCCTTGTCCACATAGGCGGCGGCTTCCTCATTGCTCTGGAACAGGCCGTCGGTTTTAACCAGCCAGTAGGAATAAAGGGGTTCGCCTTCAGCCGTCTGGAATGGGGCAAGTATGACGCGGAAAGTCTCGTCGCTTTCAGTCCATACCGGCTTCTTTCCCGTTTCCGGATTAACCGGGCCGATGTCGGTCACTTTGTTTGTCAGCGTAGCCAGGTTTGCATTCAGGAAATATCCGATGTCGCCGATCCGGTCCTGCCAGCCGAGATTGAACTCGAATCCGGTGTTGCGGATTTCTCCCTCGTTGATGAGTTTTGCACTGATGCCGACATAGGTCGGCCAGCCGATATCCTGGTTTTTAATCAGGTTATACGTCTTTTTGTTGAAATAATCCACCGAGACGGACAGGCGCCGGTTCAGCAGTTCGGCATCCACTCCGAAGTCGGTCTGTTCCGATGTTTCCCAGGTCAGGTAAGGATTGAATGCCGTTGCGTAGGAAATCCTGTTGCCGCCGGGCGTATTCGCGCCGATCAACAGGCCTTCGTTGCCCGAATTTGATATGGTCAGCACCGGATTGCCGTAAGCCACGGGAATGGAACTCAGATTGCCGATACGTCCCCAGCTTCCTCGGAACTTCAGCAGATTCAGCGCGTCGGATTTGGGGATAAAGGATTCTTCCGAGATTTTCCATGCAGCGGTAACGGCCGGGAAGTCGCCGTACTTCTTGCCTTCGGGCAACCGTCCGGCATAGTCGCGGCGATAGGATGCGGTGGCAAAGTAGCGGTTGTTCCAGCTGTATGACAGTCTTCCGACGGTCGAGACGTTATTGTCCGGAAGGTTTTTGTCCGGATCAACGTATTTGTCGGACTGATACATGCCGGTCGTTCCGTATTCCAGATACTGGTAGATCGGGTCTTCGCTTTCAAGCATCGTGGTGCCGGTCGTGTAGGACAACCCGCGCTGCTTGTTGGCAGTAGTGGAAACGAGTACACCGATACGGTGCGCATCGAAATCCCTGTCGTAATTGAGCGTATTCTCCGTCTCCCAGCGCCAGGCATAGCGGCTGTTGTATTCGAGTTTGTTCGAGGCAAGCGGTTTGCCTACTTCCAGGCGCTTGTAGTCAAATATCTTCTGAAAGTCCTGATCTAACCGGTAGGTGAATCTGCTGGTGAATTTCAATCCGGGTATCGGCTCCAGAATTTCAAAAAATGTGGAGGAAGACATTTGGCTGGGTCTTTTGAACTGCGACTGCGATTCCAGCAGGCGTACGGGATTGATGACGTCGCCGTGAATGTCGGCGAAATTGCTGCCGTATTGCTCGATGTACGCAGGATCTTTTGGCGCCGTTCCGCCATAGGTGCCGTCGGAATAAAACGCTTCGGCGCTGCGCGGCATCACCATGGCGTTAATGATTACGCCTCCCACACCGTCGTCCGTACTGGCGCCCCGCTTCTGCCATGTTTTCCAGAAGAAGTCTTCCCTCACGCGGATGTATTTGCCGATTTTGTAGGACGCATCATAGCGCAGGTTGATATTTTTGTCGTAAGTGCTGACGAGCGTTCCCTGATTGTCGGAATACTGCAACGACAGGCGGTTGCTCATGCTTTCACTGCCGCCCGTCAGGGTGAGATAATGCCGCTGGAAAGGCGCCGTACGGGTGATGGCATCGACCCAGTCGGTACGGGTGGTAGCAATATAGGGGTTTCTGGTCGGATCCCACCCTGTCGGGAGCGTCTGGCCGGCAGCGGCATACGACTGCTCCCGGACCTGCCTTTCTTCCTCAATGGTGAGCGACTGCGGCAGGTTGTAGAGCTGCGAGAAGCCATAGTTGCCTTCGTAGCTCACCGTTGTCTTTCCCGA
>JAISEZ010000064.1 GCA_031263835.1 Tannerella sp. | reverse complement strand
ACGGGAACGCGCTGCCGTGTCAGACGCCCGCCGTTCAACTTTTTAATATTGAAGATTATGTACGGAACTTTTCAACCATATCTGGCCAAGGAACTGGCCGCGATTCAAACAGCCGGCTTATACAAGCAGGAACGGATTATCCGGACGGCGCAACAGGCGAATATCCGGGTGAATAATCAGGAAGAGGTATTGAATTTCTGCGCCAACAATTACCTGGGGCTTTCCAGTCATCCGCGCCTGATTGAGGCGGCCAAAAAGGCAATGGATACGCACGGTTACGGCATGTCGTCCGTCCGTTTCATCTGCGGCACGCAGGACCTGCACAAGCGCCTCGAAGCGGCCGTCTCCGACTACTTTCGGACGGACGACGCCATCCTGTATGCCGCCTGTTTCGACGCCAACGGAGGACTGTTTGAACCGCTTTTTTCGGAAGAAGACGCCATCATTTCCGACGCGCTGAACCATGCCTCCATCATCGACGGCGTCCGCCTGTGCAAGGCCAGGCGCTATCGCTATGCCAATGCGGACATGGCGGAACTGGAACGCTGCCTGCAGGATGCCCGGGCGCAACGCTTCCGCATCATCGCCACGGACGGCGTCTTTTCGATGGACGGCAATGTGGCTCCGATGGACCGGATTTGCGAACTGGCGGAAAAATACGGCGCGCTGGTGATGGTCGACGAGTCACATTCGGCGGGCGTTGTCGGCGACACGGGACACGGCGTGGCCGAACGGTTCGGCGTTTACGGGCGCATCGACCTTTTTACGGGTACGCTGGGCAAGTCCTTTGGCGGCGCGCTGGGCGGCTTCACCGCCGGACGGCAGGAAATCATCGACCTGCTGCGCCAGCGTTCGCGGCCCTACCTGTTCTCCAATTCACTGCCTCCGGCCGTTGTCGGCGCGGGCATCGAGGCGTTCGGGATGCTGAAGGAAAGTCATGCTCTGCACGACAGACTGATGGAAAACGTCGCTTATTTCCTCGACCGGATGCAGGCGGCCGGCTTCGACCTCAAACCGACCCGGTCGGCCATCTGCGCCGTTATGCTGTACGACGCCCCGCTGTCGCAGGAGTTTGCCCGCCGGATGCAGCAGGAAGGGATTTATGTGACGGGATTCTGCTATCCGGTTGTGCCGGAAGGACAGGCGCGTATCCGCGTTCAGCTGTCCGCCGGCCACGAACAGGCCCACCTGGACAAGGCCGTCGCCGCCTTCGTCAAGACCGGGAAAGCGCTGAAGGTCATTTAAGAATACGCTTCGCATGGAGGAATGTATGCAGTCAAGCAACTTTCACAGTCACTGTACTTTTTGTGACGGACACAGTCAACCGGAAGCGTACGTCGAAGCGGCGCTTTCCCGGCATTTCCGCGCCTACGGATTCTCGTCCCATTCGCCCCTGCCGTTCGAGACCTGCTGGAACATGTCTGCGTGCAACATGGAGGGATATATTCGCGAAATCAGCCGGCTGAAGGAGAAATACAGCGGCCGGATAGAGATTTACCTGGGGCTGGAAATTGATTACCTGGACGAAACGTATAATGCGTCCATTCCTTATTTCCGGTCGCTCCCGCTGGACTTCCGCATCGGCTCCCTGCACTTCCTGCCCTGGCAGCAGCCGCTGACGGAGGAGAACATGACCTGCATCGACGGGCCTTTCGCCCGCTTTGTCGAAACCGTCGGGGAACGCTACGGAAACGACGTGCGGCGGATAACGAAGCACTTCTTCGACACGTCCATGCAGATGGCGGAAGCGGGCGGATTCGATATTGTCGGCCATGCGGACAAGATTTGCATGAACGGCAGCGGCTGTTCCGGTTTCGACCGCGCGGCCGACTGGTACCGGAAACCGTTCGAAGACTACCTCGGCCTGATTGCCGAAAAAGGGTATGTCATGGAGGTCAATACCAAAAATTTCCTTCGGAAGGGACAGCTGTATCCCTCGCAGGATGCGCTGAAACGGATACGGGAACACCGTATTCCGGTCATGGTCAATTCCGACTGCCACACCCCCGCGCTGGTGAACGACGGACGGAACGAAGTCCTCGCCCTGCTGCGGGAAGCCGGTTTCCGGACAACGCGCGAACCGGTGTGCGGAGCATGGCAGGACATACCCCTCACTTAAAACAGACAAAACTATTTCATCATATAATTTTATGTTATCATTCAAACCCATCTCGATAGCCGACAGGGATGCGATTACGGCCTGTACCGGCCCGAGCCGCTTCCTGAACTGCGACTTTGCCTTTGCCAACATGTGCAGCTGGCGTTTCCTTTACGACAGCGAATTTACCATTGTCGACGGCTTTCTGCTGATTCGCTTCCAGATTGAAGAAAAGGGACGGAAGCACCAGGCGTACATGTTTCCCGTCGGAAACGGAGATTTCAGGCACATCATCGCCCTGCTCGAAGAAGACGCCTGCGCCAACGGTCATCCGCTCTGGATACTCGGCGTCACGCCGGACGAAAAAAACACCCTGGAACAGAAGTTCCCCTCGGAGTTCATCTACCTCACCGAGCGCGACTACTACGACTATATCTACCTGCGCAGCGACCTGCAGGAGTTGAAAGGCAAGAAATATCAGGCAAAACGAAACCATATCAACAAGTTCAGTTACAACTACCGGTACACCTACCTGCCGATTACGCCGGAGCTGGTGCCGAGGTGCATGGAACTGGAATGCAAGTGGTACGGCGACAACCGCACCGACGAGGAGGCCGGCGCCCTGGAACACGAACACCGCTCGATGGCTTTCGCCCTGAGCCATTTCACGGAACTGGACCTGACGGGCGGCGCCCTGTGCGTGGACGGCGAAATCATCGCCTTCACCTACGGTTCGGCGATTAACCGCTACACGTTCGGCGTGCACGTGGAAAAGGCGGACGTCCGCTACGACGGCGCGTTCAGCGTCATCAACCGCGAATTTGTGCTGCGTCTTCCGGAACAGTACCTCTACCTCAACCGCGAAGAAGACCTGGGCATTCCCGGACTGCGCCAGTCCAAGCTGTCCTACCATCCGGTGATGCTGCTGGAGAAAAATACCGCCATCAAACGCCGCTGAGTCATGAAAGAACAGATAATGGAACTGTGGCAAACGGTGTTCGGCGATTCGGACGACTTCATCCGGCTCTATTCCGACTGGGTGTACAGGGAAGAAAACGTGCTGGCCATCCGCGAAAACGGGCGCGTCGTTTCGGCGCTGCAGATAGCGCCCTACGAAATGAGCTACTGCGGGACCACCGTCCCGATGGCCTACGTATGTGGCGTCTGCACCCTGCCCTCCGAGCGCGGCAAGGGCCGGATGACCGGGCTGATGCATCAGGCGCTGGACGTGATGCGCGACCGGGGCTATGCGCTGACCACCCTGATTCCCGCCACCGAAGGGCTTTTCAGCCTCTATGCGCGATTCGGCTATGCAACGGCGTTCGACCATTCCGTCGAAATGCACTTTACCGAAAAGGAGCCGCCGGAAGAGCCGCTGTCCATCCGGATTGTCTCCAGCCGGGAACTTCCCCCGGAAACCGTTTTCGGCTACTACGACCGCATGCAGCGGGAACATCCCTGCGCCGTCCTGCACACGGCGGACAACTGGAAGGTACTCCGGAAAGACTGCCATGCGGTCGGCGGCGACATCTGGCTTGCCCTGTGGCGCGAACTTCCCGTCGGTCTGGCGATGGCCGTGCCGGATAGCGGCATGATGATGTATGTCAGGGAAATCCTCTGCGATGACCCGGACGTCCGCTTCGACCTTGTCCAGCACATCATGACGCAGTCCGGCTGCGACATGGCGCTCGTCTGCTGTCCGCCGTTCCTGCCCACCGCACGCCCCTACGGCATGGCGCGCATCCTCGACCGGGAACGGATGACCGACCTCTACTGCTCGCACCACCATCCGGCAGATACCTCCTTCCTGCACGAAACAGACATCGGCCGCCTCACCCAAACCCTTCTCCGCTACGACCTGCGGGAAGCCTGGATGAACCTGATGCTGGACTGAAAACAAACTGAATTATGAATCATGGATTATGAATTATCAACACGGAGGCACGGAGGACACGGAGATTCGCTGTTCTGCGGAACGAAGTTCCTTCTCTGTGGCCTCCGGACAAACGCTTTCCCTGCACAGCGGACACAGAGAAAATACGGCGTTCCGCCGCTGCCTTTCTCTGTGTTCTCTGTGTCTCCGTGTTGATAATTTATAATTTATAATTCGTATGATGCCCATGCACAAAACCGGGCATGGAGATCACTGCTGTCGTAAAAGTCATTATCTTTGTGCCTGCTCAACAGAAAAAAATCGAATATGTATCATTTGGGAAAATATAAATTGACCGACAAAATGAGCGACTTGATTTGCGAAGACTATTCAATGTTGCTTGTGATGAGCCGGTTCGGTATCGCATTAGGCTTCGGGGAACAGACGATCGGCGAAGTGTGCCGCAGAAACGGGGTGGACGGCAAGACGTTCCTGACGGTGGTCAACATGCTGATCGACGAGGAACGGCAGGACGAAATCGACATGTCGCTGTCCGTGAAGTCGCTGGTCTCCTATCTGCGCAACTCGCACGTCTATTTCCTGGATTTCCGCCTGCCGGCCATCCGCGTCAAGCTGATGGAAGCCGTGGACGGCGAGCATGACGACGTCGGGCGGGCCATTATCCGCTATTATGACGAATATGTGTCCGAGGTGCGCAAGCACATGCTTTATGAGGAAGAGACGGTCTTCCCCTATGTCGATCTGTTGCTGATGAACGGGAAAAAGCGCCATTACCATATCGACATTTTCAGCAAACAGCATAATCAGGTGGAAGCGCGGCTCTCCGAACTGAAAAACATCATTATCAAATACTTTCCGGCACGAAGCAGTAACGAACTGAACAGCGTCCTGTTCGATATTTTCGCCTGTGCCGATGACCTGGCATCGCACAACCGGGTGGAAGACGATCTGTTTGTGCCGGTGATCAAGACGCTCGAACGAAAAAAAATGTCCAATGAGTAATGTGAGATTACAGATAATGATTGCCGAACCGTCCGTGATTGTGCGCAACGGCATCATCGCCGTGCTGAAACGGTTTCCGGCGCTGAACGTCAATGTCTTTGAGGTTGCCGATCCCTCGCGCCTGACGGTCGAGCTGTGCAAGTGGAAACCCAATATCCTGATCGTGAATCCGCTGTTTCCGTGCGGTCTGTCCCTGCAAAGCCTGAAAAATGAAACGGGATGCCGGAACCTGAAATGCATCGCCCTGCAACATACGCTGATGGAGCCGTCCGTACTGAAGACTTACGACGAAACGATTTCCATTTACGACACGGCCGAACAAATCAGGGAAAAACTGGAAACGCTCTGCTGTCCGGACAATGAACCGGCGGAACAGAACCGGCAGGAACTCAGCCTCCGCGAGAAGGAAATCATCGTGTGCGTGGTCAAGGGAATGACCAACAAGCAGATGGCCGAACATCTCTGCCTGTCTACGCATACGGTCATCACGCATCGCCGCAACATCGCCAACAAATTGCAGATCCACAGCCCGGCCGGCTTGACCATCTACGCCATCGTCAACAAACTGGTTGAACTCAACGAAGTGACGTAAGCAGTGGTTAGTGATTAGTGATGAGTGGTTAGTGAGAAAACCGCTACCAGCGCCTGACACTCATCACTAATCACTAACCACTTATCACTAATATCCTGTTAGGGTCGGTTGGAAAAGTGCAATTCGGTAAGGCGCCTTTGCCGGTTGCGGCAAAACATCTTTGCCGCAACCGGCAAAGCATTTTTGCCGCAAGCGGCAAGGGGTCTTTGCCGCCCCCGGCAAAACGCTTTTGCCGCAACCGGCAAAGAGCCTTTACCAAGTGGAGTACTGATAAACGGTGAATGACCGATGAAAAAAACATCCGGCAGGAGAGAGCGATTTATACTTTGCGCGGCATGGTTTTGTGTATGGATATAAAATTCAAAGATTCAATCATTCAAAGATTCAAGGGTTTCCGGCGGGAATGACTGTCGGGGCAATGCACAAAACCATCCCGCGTGCAGTATAAATGTGAGAATGAGCAAATGAATTGGCTCACTGGCATATTGGCTCATTCTCACATTTTCTCCGTGTCCATGCATAAAGTCACACGTGCAGTATAGCAGTCAACAGAATGAATCCACTGTTTCTTTCATAACAAAAATGGCAGTCCCGCCAACTGCCATTCTACTAACTACCAACTACTGACTACTAACTACTTTTCCTCATCGTCCTATGCAGTGGTAGGTGAAGCCGGCTTCGGCCAGTTCGTTCGGGTCGTAGATGTTGCGGCCGTCGAGGATGAGCGGTGTTTTCATCCGCTGTTTTACGGCTGTCCACGACGGTAAACGAAATTCCTTCCATTCGGTCACAATCAGCAATGCCTCGGCGCCGTCCACCGCTTCATAAATGTCCTTCGCATAACGGACGCCGTCGCCAATCCGCCGCCGGGCTTCCGGAATTGCAACCGGGTCGTACACCGCCACGCGACAGCCGGCCCTGCACAGAAGCTCAATCAAAACCAGCGCCGGCGCTTCACGCATATCGTCCGTTTCCGGCTTGAAGGCCAGTCCCCACAGCGCAATCTGTTTGCCGTTCAGTTCGTCGCCACAGGCCTGGCGGAGCTTGCGGAACAGGATGGTTTTCTGGTCTTCGTTCACGTCCTCCACCGCCTGCAGGATACGCATCGGATAGCGCTGCGTCTGCGCCGTCTTAATCAGCGCTTTCACGTCCTTGGGAAAACAGGAACCGCCATAGCCGCAGCCGGCATACAGGAAACTGTTCCCGATGCGGCTGTCCGCGCCGATGCCTTTCCGCACCATATTGATGTCGGCCCCGATGATTTCGCAAAGATTCGCCATGTCGTTCATGAAACTGATGCGCGTGGCCAGCATGGCATTGGCGGCGTATTTCGTCATTTCCGCCGACGAGACGTCCATGTATATGATGCGAAAGTTATTCAGCATGAAGGGATGATACAGTTTTTCCATCAGCTTTTTCGCCCGTTGAGTTTCTATGCCGACCACAATCCGGTCGGGGTGCATGAAGTCCTTGACCGCCGCGCCTTCTTTCAGAAATTCCGGATTGGAGGCGACGTCAAAGTCGATGGATATGCCCCGCCGGGCCTGCTCGCCCAGAATGGCCTGCCTGACTTTTTGCGCGGTACCGACCGGCACCGTGCTTTTGGTCACCACCAGCAGGTATTTCGACATGCACTGTCCCACCGTGCGGGCCACGTCCAGCACATACTTCAGGTCGGCGCTGCCGTCCTCGTCCGGCGGCGTCCCGACGGCGCTGAACAGTACTTCCACTTCATTGATTACCGACGCCAGATCGGTCGTGAAGTGCAGTCGTCCGACTTCATAATTCCGGATGACCATCTCTTCCAGTCCCGGCTCGTAGATGGGAATAATCCCCTTTTTCAGATTTTCTATCTTCCGGCGGTCAATATCCACACAGTAAACCTCCGTGCCCATCTCGGCAAAACACGTGCCGGTCACTAACCCGACATAACCGGTTCCTACAATTACTATCTTCATGTTCCGTTATTGATTTTTTAAACAGGGCGTAAAAATAGGCGTTTTTTCCGAATTACCCAAAAACGGGCGATTCGCATGGCATCCCTTAATTGCTGACCGTCATCTGCGAGCCGGTGCCGGTGACACTGTATCTTTTCAGATAGAAACGGCCTACGCCGTCGGGCGCGCCGGTGCCGAAGGCGATGTCGTATTTCGTGCCGCACCTGGGACATACCGCGTAAATGGTATTTTCGTCCGGAGCAATCAGTACGCTGCGGCTTGCTTCGTGGGGACAGGCCAGGTCGAAGGCGTAAAACCGGTCGTCCGTGGCATGTACGACCAGA
>JAISEZ010000228.1 GCA_031263835.1 Tannerella sp. | reverse complement strand
TAAAGGCACGAAACAGTATGCATATATCCAACTGATATACCTGCTTTTTTCATCGGGACTTTTTCAGTGCCCTCGCTACGCTTCACCGGGGGTTATTCATATTCAATCCTGCGGATTGGTGATGCGACCATTTGAATCGCACCCCTCTCGCCTTCCTTACAACGAAGCCGTTTGCAACGTTGCAAACAGCCTCGTTGCAGGGAAGAGGAAAAACTGCGGTGAGAATGACTTTATTGCGTTTCGCCGGCGGTTCGGGAGTGAATCCATTTCACGGCTTCCTCAATCAGGGTATCCCTGTCGCGGGCCATGTCGTCAGCCGTCATGTCGAGCTTGATGTCCGGGTCGATGCCGTTTTCCGTATGCTGTCCGTTCACGTCGAGGATGGGAGAGGCCGAGAAACGGACAATCCAGCCGTTGGGAAGCTCCGAATTGAAGGGCAAACCGCTGCCGCCACCCGTCCGGTCGCCCATAATCGTGACGTGGGGCAGGAGGCGCATCTTGTTTACAAAATCGTTCGTCGCGCTGAAACTGTGGCGGTTGGTCAGCACCACGACCGGACGCAGCCACCGCGAACGGTCGGAAGGCTTCAGCTCAATCGGATAGCGTTCGGAAAAGTCGCCGTGTCCCGGGCCGGTTTTGTGGATGATGTAGCCGGCGGTGATTTTCTCGTCCAGAAAACGCGAGGCTATGCGGTCGGAATAGCTCAGCGAGCCGCCGCCGTTGTCGCGCACGTCGATAATCAGTCCTCTGCAGTCCATGAAATATTTGAATATCTCGTCCAGCCCCCGCTCGGTCACCAGATTCGAAAAACTCCCGTAATACATGTAGCCGACAGCGGTATCCGGCAGGCGGAGATATTGCAGTCCGCCGGTGATATGGTAATTGGTTCCCAGATACTTCTTCTGTATGTCGTAGCTGAAGTTCGCGGGATAGTTTTCGTACCACGCCCAGTAGCGCGCCACGTTGAAGGAGGATACGAGATTCGTATGGCCGTCTTTCAGCTCGGCCAGCATGGTTCCGAGGAAATCAAACAGCTCGTACTGGTTCATCGTGTCCGATACCTGACGGCTGTATGTCCGGCGGACTTCATCCCAGTCGACTTCCTTGTACTCGAAAAAGCAGTAATGTTCGTCCATGATTTTCCACAGCGCCTCGAAATTCGAACGCGCGTCCATCGTGTAAATACTTTCCTTCCGGCAGCCGGCAAGGGACAAACACAGGGCAAGAAGGCAGAGCATTCTCCCGCTCCGCGCTTTCAGTTTCCCCGGGATAACGGCCGGCCTGTTTCTGTTCGCTTCCATACGTTTAATAATATGCGCTGTTATACATGTGTCTTTTCTTCAAGCCTTTCCCCTTGAACGAGACAAATTCCTTCACCAGACCAATCATGAAACTGTGCGAGAAATGATGTGTCCTGACGCCGTTTATATTCGTGCTGTAGAGGCTGTTCATATAACCCGTACGGAAGGTGAATTTCCACAGCGGGATATCTGCCGTCAGGTAATTGCGCATCGCCAGCTTGTTGTGGAACGAACTGAACCGCACCACGTCCGCCATGTTCCCCAGGCCGAATATTTCATAATACGACTGTCCGTAATCGGGCGCGAAAAGGACGCCGGCGGAAGAGATATCCGCCTGATAGCGCAGCGTCAGCGGAAAGCGGCGCAGGTAAAGGGTGTAAAGCGCCGCGACCGACAGGTTCAGGTCGAGGTCCATATTCAGCGCCATCGAATTGTTGGCCGACTGGGTGTTGTATATGAACCCGAACATGCTGCGCAGCGACGGCCCGGCAAGCAGCTTCAGATTCTCCGCCGGATAGAAGCGGTAGTGATAGCCGTAGGTATAGTCAATGATGCCCGACAGGGCGCTGATGGTGGCGCCCGGATTTTGCGTCATGGACAGGTCCACGTGGAAAATTTGCTGGAGCGAAAAATTCGGACTTACCAGTTTCATCCGTTCATTGAGGACGCGCAGGCCGAGACCCGTGTAACTGATATTCCCCTCGCCGGGGGGCGATACGTAGGAACTGGCCAGATTGTACCGGCCAATACCTATCATGGTGCCTTCATTCACGGAGTACGGCACGTTGTCTTCGCCGTTCTGAGCCGCCAGCGAACCCGCCAGCCATCCCAGTCCCGCGAGAAGCATACTTATTTTCTTCATATTTCATTATCAAACAGATTCATTTGTCCGGAATCTTCATATCCGCCTTCTTCTTCCGCGATTTGCTCCGCAGCTTCTGCGGGGTTTTCCGCCGGAAAACGCACCGGTTCCAGTTCGTTGACGGTGGCGACTTCGAAAGTCGTCATCCGTTTTCCTTTCGCCTTGAAGCTCTTGATGCCGATAAATACTTCGGCGTCGATTACCAGCGGCGTGCGGAAACTGTCATTTCCTCCGAACACGGTTTCGATGCGCGGATAGGTTTCATCCGTCAGCAAATATAATACATTTTCCGGATGTTCGCCCAGAAAATTCTGCTTTTTATGCGTCGCTTCCAGCGGAAAGCGCTTCAGATAGGGATACTTCTGTTCGGCGTCGTAGAGTGCGGCGGTCCAGATTTTCCGGCTGTCGAACCGTTCGATGACCAGTATCGAATCTTCATAATGGTTGCTCAGGTCGAAGCCGGTCGTATAGAAATCGCCGTTTTTGAGGATGACCAGAATCTGGTCGTCGCTCTGAAATTCGCCGAGTTCCTCGCCCCGCCCGTCGTAGTTGAGCCGGAGCACGTCGCGGTCAAACCAGACCATGCGCCCGCCCAGCGTGGAGGTGCCTTTCTGTTTCAGCGTCACCTTGTGTATTTCGGCTTTGGTCAGGATATTCCCCATCGACGCGCGTCCCTTAATCAGTATTTCGCTGAAATCCTTTTCAAAAGCCAGCGTCTTCTGGCGCAGCTTGGGTTTAAGGATGACCTTCACGGTTTCGGCCTCGCCGTTGGGGTTGGCGCTGAAATAGAGTATCCGCGAGCCGTCGGCGCCGCGAGTAACGGCGTATTCCCTGTCGCGCGTGACGCCCGTGACGGCAAAACGCTTGATGTAGTTGCTGCCGCCCCTGCCGTCGCGGTAAACGACGTTGTAAATCGTACGGCTGTCGTTGCGCTTGAAGACGCTGGCGTAAATCACGTTTTTCCCGACAAAGACCTTGTCGCTTACGCGGATGACCTTGTAGGTTCCGTCGCGGTAGAAGAGAATCAGGTCGTCGATGTCGGAACAGTTGCAGATGAATTCATCTTTCTTGAGAGCGGTACCGATAAAGCCTTCTTCGCGGTTGATGTACAGCTTTTCGTTGGCTTCGACGACGGTTGTGGCCTCAATCGTGTCGAAGCTGCGGATTTCCGTGCGGCGCGGATAGTCGGCGCCGTACTTTTCCTTCAGCATGGCAAACCAGGCGACGGTGTAGTTGACGATGTCGGCCAGCTGGCTTTTGGTCAGGGCGATGTCCTGTTTGAGCCGGGCAATGGTTTCATCGCTTTTGTCGGCGTTGAATTTCAGGATGCGTCCCATCTTGATTTCCATCAGCCGGAGGATGTCGTCGCGGGTGACTTCGCGGATAAGCTGCGGCGCAAAGGGCTGGAGGCGAAGTTCGATATGGGCGGCCGCTTCGTCCATGTTGCGGGCGCTTTCAAATTCGCTGTCCTTGTAGATGCGTTCCTCGATGAAGATGCGTTCGAGCGAGGCGTAAAACAGGGCTTCTTCCAGTTCGGACTGCCGGATTTCGAGTTCGGTGCGCAGGAGGGCAAGCGTCCGGTCGGTGGAATGGCGGAGGACGGCGCTTACGTTCAGGAAATAGGGCTTGTTGTTTTCAATGATGCAGCAGTTCGGGGAGATGCTGATTTCGCAGTCGGAGAAGGCGTAGAGCGCGTCGATGGTCTTGTCGGACGAGACGCCCGGCGCCAGATGAATCAAAATCTCCGCATTTTGTGCCGTGTTGTCGTCGATTTTCCGAATCTTGATTTTCCCCTTATCATTGGCTTTGAGGATGGAATCAATCAGCGTCGAAGTCGTCCGTCCGTAAGGCACTTCGCTTATGGCAAGCGTCTTGTTGTCCAGCTTGCCGATTTTGGCGCGCACCTTCACCGCTCCGCCGCGTTCACCGTCGTTATAGCGCGAGACGTCGATGTATCCGCCCGTCTGGAAGTCGGGGTAGAACGTAAACGGTTCGCCTTTCAGGTAGGCAATGGAGGCGTCAATCAGTTCGTTGAAGTTGTGCGGGAGGATTTTGGACGAAAGCCCCACGGCAATCCCTTCCACGCCCTGCGCCAGCAGGAGCGGGAACTTGACGGGCAGGCTGACCGGCTCCTGGTTGCGCCCGTCGTAGGAGAGCTTCCACAGCGTCGTTTTGGGATTGAAGAGCGTTTCGAGCGCGAATTTCGAGAGCCGCGCCTCGATGTACCGGGGCGCAGCCGCCACGTCGCCCGTCAGGATATTGCCCCAGTTACCCTGGCAGTCAATCAGCAAATCCTTCTGTCCCAGCTGCACCAGCGCGTCGCCGATGGAGGCGTCGCCGTGCGGGTGAAACTGCATCGTATGTCCGATGATGTTAGCTACCTTATTATAACGTCCGTCGTCGAGCCGTTTCATGGAGTGAAGGATGCGGCGCTGCACCGGTTTCAGTCCGTCGTTGATGTGCGGCACGGCACGTTCGAGGATGACGTAGGAAGCGTAATCCAGAAACCAGTTCTGATACATCCCCGGCAAATGGTGAATCGCGTCGGCGCCACCCGCCGGCACTTTGTAGCCCGAATGGGGCAATGGCTTTCCGTCACCCTCTCCGGATGACATATCTTCCTGAACATCGGGCGAAATATCTTCGTCTTCGTCCTGCTCTTTGATTTCTTCTGGTGTCATATCTTGATGCTTGTTTTTTTCCTCGCGCCGCAAAAGTACAAAAAAAATTCATTTGTCTTTTGCCTGCCCGCCTCCGGCAAACGGAAACTTTTCAACAGGACAGGGAGGGACAGCAGGGACAGGACGTGACATGGTGTCAGGTGTCGGGAGCCGATTTATTCATTAACCACTCATCACTAACCACTCATCACTAATTTTTCCTATCTTTGCGGAAAATGAAAACAGAACGAAGATGAAGAAAAAATTAGTAATACTCAGCGGTGCGGGCATGAGCGCCGAGAGCGGGATTTCCACCTTCCGCGATTCCAACGGATTATGGAACAATTACCGGGTAGAGGATGTGGCGTCGCCCGAAGGCTTTGCCGCCAATCCGGCGCTGGTGCTGGACTTCTACAACCAGCGACGCCGGCAGTTGCTGGATACGGCGCCCAATGCGGGACATTACGGCCTGGCGGAACTGGAGCGGACGTTCGACGTGCGTATCGTCACGCAGAACGTCGACAACCTGCACGAACGCGCCGGAAGTACGCAGGTGATTCATCTGCACGGCGAACTGATGAAATCCTGTTCCGTGAGCGATGTGAATACGCCCTACGATATTCCGCCGGAAAATCCGGACTTGCATCCGGGCGACAAAGACCCGCACGGGGAGCAGTTGCGGCCGTTCATTGTCTGGTTCGGAGAGCCTGTGCCCATGATTGAACCGGCCATCGAATGGGTGCTGTCGGCCGACATTTTCGCGGTAATCGGAACTTCGCTGAACGTATATCCCGCGGCGGGATTGCTGAACTACGTCCGTCACGGGGTACCCGTCTACCTGATTGATCCCGGCGAGGTGAAAACCGGCCGTACGGATGTCCGCGTGATTCGCGCCGGCGCATCGGAAGGCGTCGGGCAACTGAAAAAACTGCTAAACAATGAGACAGTGTGAATCACTGTCTATGCGTTTTTTTTCGGAAAAGACATTTGCGCGCGTATCTCAGGAAAAAAGAAAATGAAAGCGAATGGGGTGCAAGGCCATCTTTTCAGAAAGAAAGACGGCCTCCCGAAACGTTTCCGGAGTTTCTACCAACATGTTGTCCCCTGTCGGGACAGGTAGAGACGTGTCATACCGCGTCTCTACATACTGTTACATGTTATAAATTTTTCATCTCTAACTACTGATTCGCATTCTTCACAATACGCCTAATGCCTGTGACGTTAATGGCGAGTCTAAAAAGAGCCGGTATCACAAAACAAATGGCGCCGGGTTTTTCGGATAAGAAAGGATAAAAGGGAAAGCTGACCTGTACGGTCAGCTCTTTAAAAGTTAATACTTAATCTCGTCAAGGGGGATGTTCAAGACGGATATTCCGCTTGAACCACCCCTGGAAAGGTTTGTATCCTTATCGGATTTTAACCTTGAATGAGTTGTTTTCTGTTACTACAATATACAAATCCGAAGGCAGGTATATTGTATTATCACCGATGTGGTACGAAACCACTTTGGCAATTTTGCCGGAAAAGAAGTATACATATGCTGTCCCTTCGTGGGGGGATTTGATGTGGAGGGCATTTTGTGTACTCCAAACGGCCAATGTTTCGTCTACTACCGCTTCCACTCCATCGGGGATGTCTACTATCGTTACGGCACACGTCGCCGTATGATTCCCGTCGATTGTTTTGACCGTTATGGTCGCATTTCCTGCGCCAACATAGCTTACTGTTCCATTTAAAACGGTGGCTACATTTGCATCTGAAGTTGACCACGTTACTGCCTTGTTCGTAGCGTTCGATGGACTCACTGTCGCCGTTAGGCTTCCGCTCCCACCAACTTGTCCCGACAGACTTGACGGTGACAGGCTTACACTTGTTACCGGGACTGTCGACGATGACACGCTTACACTTGCCGTTGCGGTCTTCCCGCCATCCTGTGTCGTAACCGTTATGGTCGCATTTCCTGCGCCAACATAGCTTACTGTTCCATTTGAAACGGTGGCCACATTTGCATCTGAAGTTGACCACGTTACTGTCTTGTTGGTTGCATTTGTTGGAGATACGGTCGCCGTTAGGCTTCCACTTCCTCCTACTACACCAGATAGTGATGACGGACTCAATGATACACCTGTCACTGATACGGTTGTATTCGATACGGTCACATTTGCTGTCGCCGTATGATTCCCGTCGTTCGTTTTGACTGTTATTGTCGCACTCCCGACTCCCGTATAGCTTACCGTTCCATTCGTTACAGTTGCAACAGAGGAATTTGATGAACTCCACGTCACACTTTTGTCCGTCGCGTTCGATGGGTCCACGGTCGCTGTTAGGCTTCCGCTTCCACCTACTACACCTGATAGCGATGATGGACTCAATGATAAACCTGTCACTGATACGGTTGCACTCGATACGGTCACATTTGCTGTTGCCGTATGTTTACCGTCGTTCGTTTTGACTGTTATTGTCGCACTCCCGACTCCCGTATAGTTTACCGTTCCATTCATAACAGTTGCAACAGAGGAATTTGATGAACTCCACGTCACACTTTTGTCAGTTGCATTCGATGGGTTCACGGTAGCCGATAA
>JAISEZ010000266.1 GCA_031263835.1 Tannerella sp. | reverse complement strand
CAACTCTCATTACACGGCTTTTATTTCCACCGGACTCATGCCTCCGCCGGCTGTTTTGGCAAACGCCTTGACGACCGGCTGTTCACCGGCTAGGGAAACGATGAGATACAGGATGTCCGGGTCGAATGCCAGCCGGATGTCTTCGTCCGAGGGACGCGCCGGCGTGGAAGGGTGGCTGTGGTAGCCGGCAAGGATGCGCAGTCCTTCGGCGCGGGCTTCCCTGAGGACGCGGAACTGCTCCCGCGGGTCGAAAGAGAAATGCTCCGGGCTGTGGTCCGTGTTCTCCAGCGGAAAACGCTTTTTCACCACACCGTCAACGCCGGCCAGCAGACCGCATGCTTCATCGGGCAATTCGTCGCCGGCCTGCCGGATGATGGCGTCAATAATCGGTTGAGGTATTTCTATCACGTTCTTCATTTTCCTTTCAATTCGCATACGGTCTGTTCGGCTTCCGCCAGTTCGCGAATGACGGGCTGCTCGCCGCATACCGGACAGCGCGGGTTCCGTTTCAGCCTGACGGTGCGGAAATGCATCGTTTTGGCGTCGAACGCGAGCAGGCGGTCGGTCAGGAGTTCGCCTGCTCCCGTCAGGAACTTCAGTACTTCGGCGGCCTGAATGGCGCCCAGTATGCCGGGGATGGCGCCCAGCACGCCCGCCTGCGAACACGTCGGCACGGCGTCGGGCGGCGGCGGACTGTGGAATGCACAGCGGTAACAGGCCGTCCCCGGGAGGTACGTCATCGTCTGTCCGTCGAAACGCAGGATGCCGCCGTGCGAAAACGGCCTGCCCCCCAGTACGCAGGCGTCGTTGATGAGGAACTTGCCGGGGAAGTTGTCTGTTCCGTCAACAATAAAATCATACTCCCGGATAAGGTCGAAGGCGTTCCCGGCGTTGAAAAGTTCGTGATAGACGTTGACCTGTACATCGGGGTTGAGGAGGTTGATTCGTTCCTTTGCCGACAAGACCTTGGCCTTGCCCACACTGGGCGTCACGTGTATCACCTGGCGCTGGAGGTTGCTCAGGTCAACGACGTCGCCGTCGACAATCCCCAGTGTCCCGACACCGGCGGCGGCCAGATACAGCAGTACCGGCGAACCCAGTCCGCCCGCACCGATTACCAGTACCCTGCCGCTGCGTATTTTCTCCTGACCTTCCACGCCGACGTCCTGCAGGAGGATGTGGCGGCTGTAGCGTTCAATCTGTGCTTCGGTAAAGTCCATCACCGTCCTCCTCCCATGAAGTACAGGAAATCCACTTCGTCGCCTTCCCGGACAGGCGTTTCGTCGAATTGTCCGTGTTCAATAAATACTCCGTTGATTTGTACGGAGACCATTTCAGGCCGGAAGACTTGCTGCAGGGCCATCAGCTCCGACAGCGACAGCGGAAGCTGTACTTCCAGCGTTTCATCATTTACTTTAATCTGACTCATAGTTTCTTTTTCTACTGCGCGCGGCACGGTTTTTTCCATCCCCTTCACCGTGTCCGTTTCCGAACATGCACCGTGTTCGCTCCGGAACATGCATCATGTTCGCTTCGGAACATTCTTCAGGGTTTGAAAACAGTGATGTGCACGGACATTGAAAATAAACTGTCACCACGGAGACGGAGAAAATGTGAGAATGAGCCGGTTCATTTTTCACATTTGCTTATTTGCTCATTCTCACATTTTACTGTCTACTGATTCGCATTCTTTGATGTCCATGCACAAAACCATCCCGCGCAAATAATATGCTGCAAATGTAGACAGGCCCGCTTTCCCCGGAAATACCCCGTGCAGGGTATTTTGATACGCCTGCCCGGCACGCCGTCTGCGGGTTGCGTTCAATACCGGTAATGTTCAGCCTTGTAGGGGCCGTCTGCCGGTACGCCGATGTAATCGGCCTGTTCCTGCGTCAGTACGGTCAGTTTGACGCCGATGCGTTCGAGATGCAGGCGGGCGACTTCTTCGTCCAGGCGCTTGGGAAGGCGGTAAACACCTGTCCGGTAGTCCTTCTGCCACAGGTCAATCTGCGCCAGCGTCTGATTGGTAAAGGAGTTGCTCATCACGAACGAGGGATGGCCGGTGGCGCAGCCGAGATTGACCAGACGTCCTTCGGCCAGCAGGAAAATCGAATGGCCGTCGGGGAACGTATATTTGTCCACCTGCGGCTTGATATTTACATGCTGAATACCGGGGAAGCCGGCCAGCCGGTCCACCTGTATTTCATTGTCGAAATGGCCGATGTTGCAGACAATCGCCTGGTCGCGCATGACCTGCATGTGGTCGACGGTGATGATGTCGCAGTTGCCGGTGGTGGTGACAAAGACATTGCCCTCTTTCACGGCTTCTTCCATCACGGTCACTTCAAACCCTTCCATGGCGGCCTGCAGGGCGCAGATGGGGTCAATCTCGGTCACAATCACGCGGGCGCCGTAGGAGCGCATCGAGTGGGCGCAGCCCTTGCCCACGTCGCCGTATCCGGCCACGACCACCACCTTGCCGGCAATCATCACGTCCGTTGCCCGCTTGATGCCGTCGGCCAGCGATTCGCGGCAGCCGTACAGGTTGTCGAACTTCGACTTGGTCACGGAATCGTTCACGTTGATGGCCGGCACCAGCAGTTCGCCGCGTTCCATCATCTGGTAGAGGCGGTGCACGCCGGTCGTCGTCTCTTCCGAAATCCCGCGCATGACGGTCAGCATCCGGTGCCAGCGCTGCGGGTCTTCCTTCAGGATTTGCTTCAGCCGCTCAAGGATGACCTGCTCCTCGAGGTTGTGTCCCTGACGGTCAAGGGTCGACGGGTCATCTTCCGCCCGGTATCCCCGGTGAAACAGCAGGGAGGCGTCGCCGCCGTCGTCCACAATCAGGTTGGGGCTTTCGCCGCCGGGAAAACGCAGTGCCATATCGGTGCACCACCAGTATTCTTCGAGGCTCTCGCCCTTCCATGCGAATACCGGTATGCCGGCTGCCGCAATAGCCGCCGCCGCATGGTCCTGGGTTGAAAAGATGTTGCAGCTCGCCCAGCGCACGTCGGCGCCCAGCGCAACAAGCGTTTCGATGAGTACGGCCGTCTGGACGGTCATGTGCAGCGAGCCGGTGATTCGCGCTCCTTTGAGCGGCTGCCGGCCGGCGTATTTCCTGCGCAGGGCCATGAGACCGGGCATTTCGTGTTCGGCGATTTCGATTTCCTTGCGTCCGAAACCGGCCAGTTGAATGTCTGCCACTTTAAAGGGCAACTGATTCGAAAGTAATGGTGACATATTTTTTTCTCTTTTTATTGGGTTGCAAAGATAGAAAAAAATATCTTTGCAGCCGAAAACGGAGGGAGTCATTTTCCCCGTCTGTTATATGCTTTCAAGTATGAATCATCGCATTATGAAACGTTTTTTTCTATTCTCTTCCCGGCCGCCGGTTGCGGGACTGTCCGGCGGACAGGGAACGCTCAGCGTGAACTCATGGACGCCGGACTGCCGGCGGTTGACCCTTGTCAGTTACCGGCCGGGATGATGCAGGAACGTACAGTCGACGGAGGCGACCTGGGGACGATTATCCTCCGCCGCAATCCGCGTGCCGGGCATTACTCGCTGCGGGTCAAAGACGGACAGGTCATCGGGACGATGCCGCCGCGGGGCAGCGAACGTGAACTGCTTGCGTTTATCGACCGGCAGCGGCAGCGGCTGCTGCGGATGTTGCGCCGCAGCCCGAAACGCCCGCCGTGGAACGAATCGACGGACGTGCAGACCTGCACGTTCCGGGTGCATGTGTTCCGGACTTCGCGGGCGAACTTCTACGCGAACCTCCGCGACGGCGTGCTGCATGTCGCCTGTCCGGAAGCAACCGACTTCGAACAGGAACGGGTGCAGCAGCTGCTTCAGGGGCTGTTTGAAAAAGCGCTCCGCCATGAAGCGAAACGGACGCTCCCCGGCCGTCTGCAAAAGCTGGCGGCGCGTCATTCGTTTCACTATACCGGCGTGACCGTCCGCAACACGCAGTCCCGCTGGGGAAGCTGTTCGTCTCAAAAGCGCATCAGTCTTTCGCTTTCGCTGATGCTGCTGCCGGAACACTTGATTGATTATGTTCTTCTGCATGAGCTGTGTCACACGGTCGAAATGAATCACGGCGAACGCTTCTGGCAGCTGATGGACAAGGTCACCGACCACCGGGCGCAAATGCTCCGCCGGGAACTGAAAAACTGGCGGATGCTGCCGGCAGGCAAAACAGATGCCGGCGATAGTGAGTAGCGAAATCCGACTTTTCAAGTCGCTGCCTGTGTCCCGGCAGGGGCATCCGGCCCTTCATTTGATGACATGGTCCTCCGGATACTGTGACTGTGACGGTTAGCGCCACCGGTTAAACGGATGCCTGGCGAGCATGGCGTTGTAATATCTCGGGTCGCCGGTGACTTCCTCGCCCAGCCAGTCCGGCTGCTCGAATGTATCCTCTTCGGACGAGAGTTCGATTTCCGCCACAACAAGGCCCTCGTTATCGCCGTGAAAAACGTC
>JAISEZ010000224.1 GCA_031263835.1 Tannerella sp. | reverse complement strand
CGTGTTAATATTATATTTTCCATATTTATGAACAAAACCATCGCCTTCCGGCGTCAGGCCTTCACTTGATGACATTGGGCTACGCCTGCGGCGTGATGCGACAAACTGAAATGCACCCTCTTATGAACGTTTTTTTGCGGATATCCCGAAGA
Source organism: Tannerella sp. (assembly GCA_031263835.1). Classification (GTDB taxonomy): domain Bacteria; phylum Bacteroidota; class Bacteroidia; order Bacteroidales; family Tannerellaceae; genus Tannerella. The sequence goes on along the minus strand of JAISEZ010000224.1, from coordinate 3,512 downwards.
TTCACTACCTTCGCTGCCTGAAATTTATAATAAGGTTCTTTCATACAATGATTAACAGGATTTTAATCCGCATCAAAGTGTTACAGATGGTGTACGCCTGCTACCAGAACGGCGGCACGGATATAAAAGTGGCGGAAAACGAACTGATGTTGAGTTTGCGACGATCATACGATCTGTATTACTACTTTCTGCTGCTGATAGTGGAGGTGACGCGGCTGCAGGAACGGCTTCTCGAAACCCGGAAAAGCAAATACCGCCCCAGCGAAGAAGAATTAAGTCCGAACATGCGTTTGGTAGAAAATCGGTTTGCCCGGCAGGTACAGGACAACGAAACACTGCAGAAATACATCAGGGATCACGGCATTTCATGGGTAAACGACAGCGATTTCGTGAAACAGATACTGGAACAGATCCTGAAGTCGGACGTTTACCGGTCCTATCTGAGGCATCCCAGAGACACGTACGAAACCGACCGGGAGTTTTGGCGAAGGGTGTTCCGGCAGCTCATCTGCGGAAACGAAGCGCTGGAAGATGCACTGGAAGACATAAGCATTTACTGGAACGACGACGTGGATATCATCGAATCCTTCATCATCAAGACGATTAAGCGTTTTGACGAATCGGCGGGGAGCAGACAGGAATTACTGCCCATGTACAAGGATGACGAAGACCGCGAATTTGGCGTCCTCCTGTTCCGCCAGGCCATGCTGCACGGCGACGAATACCGCGAGCGCATCGACCGCCACCTGAAAAACTGGGAATCGGAACGTGTCGCCAACATGGACCTGGTCATCATGCAGGTAGCCATTGCCGAAATCATGTACTTCCCGAAAATACCCGTCAACGTGACGCTCAACGAATACATCGACGCCGCCCGGTATTACAGTACGCCCAAAAGCGGTACATTTATTAACGGTATTCTGGAATCGATTGTTCAGGAATTAAAAAATGAGAATTCCTTGTTGAAACACTGAGATATTTCGTATCTTTGACGCCGTTATAACCCATAAAGAATAAAGAAATGAATTTATTACATGCAATTTTACTGGATACAGAGACGTCGGAATGGTCAAAATATCAGGGCATCATCATGATGGTTGCCATCGTGGCCATCTTTTATTTTCTGATGATTCGGCCGCAGCAGAAGAAACAGAAAGCCGTCCAGAAAGCGCGCGAAGCCCTGAAGGCCGGCGACAAAATCGTTACCGCAGGAGGAATTCACGGGCGCATCAAAGAGGTAAATGACGCGACCATGCTGATTGAAGTAGCTGACGGAATACGTATACGGGTAGATAAAATGTCGGTATACGCCTCTTCGGAAGATATCCAGTCCAAATAAAATCCGTCATGCCGCGACTTGATTCAAATCTGTTCAAGTCTGTTGTTCATCATATAAAAGCTTTTTTTCGGGGGCAACGATGGAAAGAAACGCTCATTTTCTTCTTCTTCCTGCTGTTGTCCGCCGGCTTTTGGTATCTGCAAAGTTTGCAGGAAGACATGGAGCTGGAAATATCCCTTCCGGTGAAATACAGGAATGTGCCGGCCCATATCACCCTGACGGACGACAACCCGGAGACAATCGTCTTCAGGGTAAAGGACAAAGGTCTGGTCATGCTCAGTTACGTATGGCTCTACAAATTTGCGCCGCTGGAAATCAGTCTGAAAAGCCTTCAGGAAGGAACAAACGGAGAAATCACCGTGACAAGGAAAACGATTGAGTCGGCCATTTCGAAGCAGTTGACTTCATCCACATCCCTGCTCGGCTTTGAGCCGCAAACCGTGGAAGTGCATTACGCGGAACTGGGAAGCAGGGAATTGCCGGTCGTTGCGGACATTTCCGTCATGCCGGAGCCGGGATTTCAGCAGGCCGGAGACATCACGGTCACACCCGGTACAATACGCGTATATGCAAACACGGCCATGCTGGATACGCTGCATGAATTGCGAACCGTTCCCGCGGAACTGAAAAACGCAGACCGGACGCACGAATTGACCCTGCGCCTGCAAACCATCGCCGGCGTACAGATGGACGAAATCGAAGTCAAGGTGAAGGTTCCCGTCGAGGAATTTACGGAAAAGCGGCTGATGATTCCCGTGCTGTGCAGGGATTTGCCGGAACATTACACCCTGCATGTATTTCCGTCGGAGATAGAAATCGTCTGCAACGTGCCGGTGTCGCAGTTCGGAAAGCTGACGGAAAACGATTTCGAGATACGTATTCCCTTTCAGGAATTTGAAGCAAACCGCGAGACGGGACAGCTGGCCGTTTGCCTGAGCCGGCAACCCTCCCTGACGATTCCCCCGACGCTTCATCCGGAGACGGTCGAGTTTATCATGGAGCAGCACGCAGCAAGGCCATGACGACAACCATCGGCATTACCGGAGGCATCGGAAGCGGGAAATCGCTGGTCGTCACCCTGCTCGGGACGTATGACATGCCGGCTTACGTTGCCGACGAAGAGAGTAAACGGCTGGTTGCCACTCATCCGGTCATCCGCGAACGCCTGACCGCCCTGCTGGGAGCGGATATTTACGGAGCAGACGGGTTGAACCGTCGCCGGATGGCCTCGCTGATATTCCATGACTCGCTGCTCCTGACGCAGGTCAATGCGATTATTCATCCGGAAGTAGCCCGTCATTTCCGGGAATGGGTGTCGCAGCAGTCCGCACCGTATGCCGTGATAGAGTCGGCCATCCTGTTTGAGTCGGGTTTCGACCGGCAAGTGGACCTGCGGGTGACGGTCTATGCACCCCGGGCGCTTCGCCTGCAACGGGTGATGGCTCGCGACGGACTGACGGAAACGGACGTATTGCGCCGGATGGAAAATCAATGGACAGACGAAGTCAAAAAAGCAAAATCCGATTACGTTATTATCAACGACGGAAAGCAGGCATTAATTCCTCAAACAGAAAGGCTTGTCAGGCATCTTTTCGGAGAACAAACCGGCCTGCCGGAGATTTTTCCGGGCAAAGATGCACTGTATTAGGCAGAGTTGTACTATATTTGTCGCCAGGAAAATATGACTTTATATAAAAAGCAGACATTATATTATGTTGAAAACGATTTTATCCGTATCCGGCAGACCCGGACTTTTCAAATTAATATCACAGGGAAAAAGCCTGATGATTATCGAATCGCTGGTCGAGAAAAAACGTATCCCCGTATATGCAAGGGATAAAGCCATTTCGCTGGGTGACATATCTGTTTATACGAACGAAGCGGAAGCGCCGCTTTATGACGTATTGAACCACATAAAGGCGAAGGAAGAAAGCCGGCCGGTCGCGCTCGAGCTGGTGAACGGGACGTCGGCGGAACTGCGCGCCTATATGGCGGAAGTTTTTCCCGAATTCGACCGCAACCGGGTGTATCCGACCGACATCAAACGCATACTGGTCTGGTATAACACGCTGTTGAGCGTCGGCATTACGGAGTTTGACCCTCAAAAGAAAGAAACCGAAAAGGAGGAAGCGGAAGAAATCGAGCCGAAGGAAGAGTCGAAAAAAATACCCGG
>JAISEZ010000194.1 GCA_031263835.1 Tannerella sp. | reverse complement strand
TTCGTTCTCCCAGCGCATGGGGAACGATTCGATAGCGATGGCGTCGTCGAAATCCTTCACGATTTGCGCGATGCACTCCGACGTCTTTGCACGCGTCACATAGAGGTCTTCGTCTAAGCGCTGCTCGTGCAGAATCAGCGGAACGCCCCCGTACATGCGCACCATATTGAAGTAGCGCCATCCGCGCATCGTCAGCATTTGCGCTTTGTACTGCGTTTTCAATTCGTCGCTCAGTTTTTCGGAGGGACAGCGGTCGACATTCTCCAGAAACTTGTTGATATTGCTGATCGTGCCGTAAGGCCAGGTGCCCACTTCGGAATTGATGTTGTAGCTGTTCAGGACAAACTCCATTTCGCCGTAGCGGCGGTACAGTTCTTCGGTAGCCCCCATCGTCACCCGCTTGCCGTCCGGCAGGGCGCCGTTTATGATATTATCCATATATCCCCGGATCAGATACGGGTCTTCCCAGATGTCTTCGGCAAGCAGTTGGCCGAGATTCGTCTTATTCATCACATCCGTACAGCCCGAAAACGTCAGGGCCGCCAGCGCAAAAATGATACTGTATATTTTACTTTTCATATTCCGTCTTTTTTACAAGTGTTATTCTATTCTGTAATCTCACAGTTTAATTCTTAATTTTTAATTCTTAATTCTTAATTAAAACCCGATGTCTATTCCCACCGTGAAGGTGCGCAGCAGCGGATAAACGGCTATAGTTGTAGCAGAACCTCCCTCGTATCCCGAAAGGCGGTTGGTGCTTACGGCAAGTTCGGGGTCATAGTCTTTCAGCGGATTGTAAAGCAATGCCAGATTGTTTCCGGTGACATGGATCCGGGCGTTGGCCAGGCCGGCTTTTGAAATCAGTTTTCGGTCGAACTCGTAGCTAAGCGAAACCATCTTGAGGCGGAGGAACGAGGCGTCGCGCATCCAGAAGGAATGGGCGTTCACGGTGCCTTCGCCCATGGTATAGTAACCGCTGAAATTGCTCGGAAGCGGCATTTTGCTGCGCGGATTGTCTGCATACGAGAAGTGAACATCGCTCCAGCTTCCATAGCCACCGCTGTACCAGTCGCCCGGGACGTAAGCCGAGTTACCCGCCATGTTGCCGGCGGTACCCTGCAGGAAGACCTCCAGCGACAGCCCTTTCCATTTGCCGCCCAGCAGCAGGCCGTAGTTGTACGGCGGATTGATATGATCCACAATCCATGCCTTGTCGGCAAATCCGTCGGTGATGGTGCCGTCGGGCGTCCGGGGGTAGATGGTATTGCCTTCTTCGTCGGTAGTCTGGCCTCCAAGGTCCCGGATAAAGATAAATCCGGGACGCATCGCCTCATTGCTCTGCGCTTCGATGTCGTACCGGGAGGCCCGTCCCGCCGCATAGTCGTGATTGACGAGGTAGCGATTGCCGGTCGAAGTGAGAATGTTGTACGTGCCGTCGCCGTTGGGCGTCATCTCCCAGATCACGCCGTCGGAGACAAAGCCGTACGTCCTGTCCCAGTTCTTCCCGAGGCGCGAGAGGTGCGGAGGAACGCCCGTTTCGGCCCATTCAATCAGTTTATTGTCGGCCCAGCCGAAATTACCGCGCGCCCATACGGAGACGTCTTTGGTGATCGCCTTGTCGAACCCCACTTCCACTTCCATGCCGAACGAGTTCACGATGCCGTAGTTGGAAGCGGCCAGGCTTCTGCCGAAGGTGCTGGGCAGTTCGCCGGTCTGCGAGCCGAGGATATCGTAGGTGTGCTTGAAGAAGTAGTTTCCGCTCAGGGTAAACAGGTTGTTCAGCAGTCCCACGTCGAATCCCACGTCGAAGTTACGCGCCTTTTCCCAGGTGATGTACGGATTCGCGATGGAGCCGATCCCGGCGCCGCCACGGGTTGACGTGCCGCCGTAATACATTCCGCCGCCCAAGCCGGCGCCGTCAATCCACTGCCATGCGCCTACCTCGTCGTTACCGGTCAAGCCGTAGGAGGTGCGCAGCTTGAGCTGGTTGATAAAGGAAATGTTGTTTTTAAAGAATCCTTCTTCCGAGATTCGCCAGGCCGCCGACGCCGACGGGAAGAAGCCCCAGCGGTATTTCGGGTCGAACTTGACCGATGCATCGCGGCGGAAGGAAAAGTCGAGCAGGTAGCGGCTGTCGAACGCGTAGTTCAGACGCCCGAAATACGAGAGGCGGGCGCTTTCACCGGCGCCTCCTCCGATGCTGTAGTAACTCTTGTCGGAAGGGCCGAACCCGAAATAGGGCTTGATAAGCTCGAATTCGCTCATCGAGGCAGAGAAGGATTCACTGAACACTTCAGACTGCTCGAAGCCGAACATCAGGCCGAGTTCGTGCTTTTGCGCGAAGGTGTTGTTATACGACACAATCCCGTTTAGCTGATAGGCGGAGTAGTGGTTATGCGATTCGGAGAGCGAGGGCTTGGTGCCGCCCAGTTGGACGGAAGTCCCGGTAAATTCACGGGTGACGATATGGTTGTTCTCGCCTTCCAGACTCAGCTGGTAAACGGTGTAGGGCGTAGTCCACGTCTTTTCGAACTCGTCCACCAGCAGCTGGTTGTACGAGGCTTTCAGGTTAAGTCCTTTCACCCAGGGCACGTCCCACTGGAGGGTAGCCGTATAGTCGCCGTTCTGGTAGAGGTACTGCCCCTTGCCGGCGGCGCCGTCGGCATAAGCCAGCATGTTGGTGCCGGACAGGTTGTTGCCCGGGCCGATGTATTTCCCGTCCACCTTGGCAGGAACCATGTGAGAGCCCAGCAACATCAGATAGAACAGGTTTTCAAGGTTGGCGTTCGTTGCATCGCCGGGTTTTGAGGCGCCGGGAGGGCCATAGTTGTCACTGTTGTTCAGGCTTATGTTCAGGCCGGCTTTGAGACCGTGGGCAATATCGGCTTCTATATTTCCGCGGACGGAATACTTTTTGTATGAAAGGCTTTTGAAAGCGCCCGTTTCATCATAGTAGTTGCCGGCGATGTAGTAGTTTATATTGTCCGTACCGCCCGACAGCGTCAGCGAATGGGTGCTTGTGACGGGCGCCTGCCATGCATCCGCCAGCATGTCGTAATCGTTGTTACGGTAGTATTCCTCCTCGTCGGGGGTAAATACGCTCGCAGAGACCAGCGAACCGTCTTCGCGGTAGATGGTCGGCCAGTAGCGGAAGCCGTCGGGATTCATGGGTATGTAAATACTGTTTGGATTGATCGCCGCTTCCCGTTCCCTGTCATTGACCCAGGCAACGTGCTGCGCGGCGCTTTCCCGTGGCGGCAAGACCGCAAAATCGGCACCTGCGCTCGTCGAACCCGAATAGGTGATGGAAGGGCGTCCTTTTTGTCCCTTTTTGGTGGTGACTAATATGACGCCGTTGGACGCCCGCGCACCGTAAATCGCAGCCGTGGCGGCGTCCTTCAGTACCGAAAGGCTCTCAATTTCACTCGAACTAAGCATGTTAAATTCGGCACCACCCTTTGCTACCCCGTCAATCACGTAGAGCGGTGCCGTATTGTTCCACGTTCCGCGTGCACGGACGACGATTTCGGAAGCGTTGCCGGGGCGTCCGCCGCTGCTTTGCTTGATGGTTACTCCCGCCAGGCGTCCTGCCAGCGCATTGCTGAGGTTTGAGGTGGAGATGTTCTTGATATCTTCCGGTTTCACCGTAGCGACCGAACCGGTCAGCGAAACCTTCTTCTGCGTGCCGTACCCGATTACCACGACCTCATCCATCATTCTGCTGTCTTCGTCGAGCGTGATTTTCAGGACGGTCTGATTCCCTGTGGCAATCTCCTGCTTCACATATCCGATATAGGAGACGGTCAGCGTCGCTCCCTGCGATACGGTCAGGCTGAACTTTCCGTCCGTGTCGGTGATTGTCCCGTTGGTTGCAACGCCTTTCTCTACAATATTGGCTCCGATGACCGGCTCGCCCGTCCAGTCAACGACTGTACCCGTGATGCGGGTTTTGCTCTGTGCCGGTTCGAGCGAATCGCCGGCGACGGCCGTCCCCATTCCCGTTATCAGGAGAAAGGCGGACAGCAGCATCATTCTTTGTACTCTTTCGAGTGTGGCATTCTTCATGCCGTTCATAAATTGTTTTCTCATTGTTATTATTATTTGATTAATTCGTTTTTTTAGCTTCCGGTGACGCGGTACTTATAAGGTCGATGGCACGGACCTTATAAGGTCGGTCACGCGGTACTTATAAGGTCGGTCGCATCGACCTTATAAGGTCCGTCACACGGAACAGGCGTCAGACGACCGTAATAAGATTCGGGTAGTCATATTCGCGTATGTCTTTGGTAAATATCCGGGCTTTTGAACCGGACTGCGTGGCGACCTTCACCCGCCACTCGCCGGGATAGACATCGGCGGGAAGCACAAACTGGAGCTTCGCCGGCATGTTGGGCGAGATCTGATTGGCGGGGATGCGCACTTCAGCCGTTCCATCGGTCCTGGTGAAGTAAACGCCGATTTCGTCTATCTTTTCCGCTGCACCCCTGACGGCCAGGCGCATACCCTGAAGCAGCACCATGGCGCCGGTGTTGAGCGTGTCGGGCGTACCGACGACGGGGTTGGTGACGGACTGAATGACTGGACCGGTCGGCGCGGGCTGTTCAGCTACGCTTATCGTCAGGTCTTTCAGTGCTTCACGGGCATATTCGCCCTGGACGAAGTTCATACGGGTGTTCACCTGTCCGGCGGGTACATGGTGTCCGAGGTCTTTGGCATACACTACGCCGTTGATGCCGATCGTGGCATGAAACAGGTCGGTTACGACGTTGTGTCCTTCACTCACAGCCTCTGCACATTCGCGGAGAAACAACAGCACAAAGGCCTTTCCGTTTACGTTGTCCGTTGCGATTTGCTTTTTCCTGAAGCGATTGAGAATGTCGTCCAAATAGTACGTGTCGCCGAGATTCGGAATCAGATAAAAATCGTCTATCACTTCTTTGGTTAGCTCATTTACATAAGCGGTTGCTTTCATTGTTGTCATAATTGTTTAATTTAAAATGGTTGATATTTAATAATGATTAATAGACTGTAGAGAATACAGGGTTACAAGGCCGCATAAAAAGCCGGACGGACGCCGGGACAGGGAAGATTTGCTTCCGAACCTTGTGCGTTCGTCCGAAAAGTAAGAAAAGTCGTATGACTTGTTGTTTTGAAAAAAAATGTATCTTGACGCGCGTATGCGCTTCGCACGCGATCAATAACGCGGGCACATGCGCATATACATCTATTAGTAGAGAGAGAGAGAGAGAGAGAGAGAGAGAGAGAGAG
>JAISEZ010000211.1 GCA_031263835.1 Tannerella sp. | reverse complement strand
TCCCGTTCCCTTTTATTCAGCAGATGAATCAGTGCATAACTGAAAATCCCGCCGTACAGTTTGTCATCGAAAGGCATATCGGCTACCGAACCGTTATGTATGGGTATCCGGAGATTGTTTTGAGTTCGCGCCAGTTCGATAGCGGTTCCGGAGATTTCGATTCCCGTAACATTCATTCCCGCGTCCAGGAAAACGCCTGCATTCCGGCCATAACCAATCCCCGGAATCAATACGTCTGTGACTTTTTCTTTCATGAAAAAATCTCTTGCCGCGATGGCGGATTCAGCCGGTTCGAACCCCCACATGGTTTGTTTCTCGATAAAACAGGATTCCCAAAATTCAGTCATTCCACAGTTCCATTTTTACTTCGGATACAAAACTACATGATTTTCATCAGAAGGACAAAAACGTATCGCTGACAGGATGCAATTCAAAAAGTGGGGTGCAATGGCTGTCATAACGACTATTTCATTACCTTTGCAGCTCAAATTAAAAACGGAAAAAACAATGGAAACAGCAGTATCGGAAAAGAGTACAAAAGCGGAAATATTAAAGGCATACGAAACGTTATTGAAAAATGTTCAGCAGACGAAGGCGGACATTCCCAAGCAGATACAGGAAGAAAAGCAAAAGAAGGAAACCCTGGAAAAGGTATCCGGAATCACCGGCGAAGGTATTGTGAAAGGCATCACCGGGCTTAAATCCAGTCTGGGCAGTGCGCTGGATGATATTTTGCAGCGCCTGACCGACGAATTTAAGAGACTGGAAGAAATCCGCGCAGCCATTGCGCTGGAAAAAAAGTCGCTCGAAGACCTGTATGCCCTGTCGGCCAGTACGGATTCGCTGGCGGCCATGCTGCTTGCCCAGAAGGAGAAGAAGGAAAGTTTCGAGATAACCATGACGGAAAAGGAAGAGGCATTTGCCCGTGAAATGGCGGAGAAGCAGGCGCAGTGGGAACTCGAAAAAGCCAGACAGAAAGCCGGGGAAAAGGAATATGCCGACGACCTGGCCAAACGCCGCAAACGCGAGGAGGAAGAATATGCGTATGACCGGAAAATCAAGCGTCAAAAGGAACAGGACGAATACGATACCCGCAAATTCCAGCTCGAAAAGGAACTTGTTGACAGGAAAGCGCAATTCGAACAGGAAATCGCCAACCGGGAGGCCGAACTGAAAAGTGCGGAAGCCGAACTGGCCGAACTCCGCAAGAGCCATACGGAGTTTCCGGCCAGGCTGGAAAAGGCGTTGCATGACAGGGAATCCGAAATCACCGGACAGCTTCAGACGAAATACGGTTTTGACATCCAGCTGATGGAAAAGCAAAACGAAGCCGACATTCGCCTGAAAGACCAGATTGTCGCGTCGTTGCAGGAGAAAATCAGAGAGCAGCAGGCACAGTTGAAGGAATACACCGACAAGGCCAACCGCGCCGAAGCCAATGTCAAGGATATTGCGGTGAAAGCCATTGAAAATGCGTCAAAAGTGCGCATGTTCACGGCCAGGCCTGAAAAGGACGAGCTTTGACCTCCGCGCATCCCGGATACGGTACGGTATATGCCGCGGATGCATTTCAACCTGTTGCATCGAAAAATTGAAGAGGCTCTTCACCGCCCTATGAAGAGCCTCTTCACAGCTCTATGAAGAGGCTCTTCACCGCCTTATGAAGAGCCTCTTCATAAGGTTATGAAGAGGCTCTTCAATTTTTCGATGCGACAGTTCGAAATACACCCCGTGCCGTCTGCCATTTTGTCGACTGGCAGGATTTTTGCAGGCAGAATATCAGGAATAACTTAAAAAGGAAAGAATTATGATAATGACATCTTCTTTATACTGGGTAATCTTTATCGGTATTGCATTACTCAGCTGGGCAGTCTCGGCGCGGTTGAAGTCCAGGTTCGAGACCTATTCGAAAATCCCGCTGCAGAACGGCATGACGGGACGGGACGTGGCCGAACGGATGCTGCGTGAAAACGGCATTTACGACGTGAAAGTCACCTCCGTTGCCGGTCATTTGACCGACCATTACAATCCGGTCAACAGGACAGTCAACCTCAGTCAGCCGGTATTCTACAGCAGCAGCATTGCCGCGGCAGCCGTTGCCGCTCACGAGTGCGGTCACGCCCTGCAGCACGCCGGAGCGTATGCACCCCTGAAGATGCGGTCGGCGCTGGTGCCGGTGGTGAGCTTTTCATCCAACATCGTGCAGTGGGTCCTGCTGGGCGGGATGCTCATGCTGAGAGTTTTCCCGCAGCTCCTGCTCTTCGGCATCACCCTGTTTGCCCTGACGACGCTCTTCAGTTTCGTCACCCTTCCGGTGGAAATCAACGCCAGTCGGCGGGCGCTGGCCTGGCTGCGCAGCACGGGTATCACCAGCGTGGCGACGCACGGAAAAGCGGAGGACGCACTTCGCTCGGCAGCCTACACCTATGTAGTCGCGGCGCTGGGTTCGCTGGCCACGCTGCTCTATTACGTGATGATATTTCTGGGAGGAAGACGGAACAGTTAATACGCTTGCCGGACATGATACAGAAGCCATCCATTCCCAAGGGGACGCGGGATTTTCCGCCGGAAGAAACGGCGAAGCGCAACTACATTTTCAATACGATTCGCGACGTATATCACCTGTTCGGTTTCCGGCAGATTGAGACGCCCGCCATGGAGAACCTCTCCACCCTGACGGGAAAGTATGGCGAAGAAGGCGACAAACTGCTGTTCAGGATACTCAATTCGGGCGACTGCTTCGCCGGCATCACGGACGGGGAACTGCAGGAACGGAATCCCGTCCGTTTTGCGGCAAAGGCCTGCGAAAAAGGCCTGCGTTATGACCTGACGGTGCCCTTTGCCCGTTTCGTCGTGCAGCACCGCAACGAACTCACGTTCCCCTTCAAGCGATACCAGATACAGCCCGTCTGGCGTGCCGACCGCCCGCAGAAGGGGCGTTACCGCGAGTTTTACCAGTGCGACGGCGACATCGTCGGGTCGGATTCGCTGCTCAACGAGGTCGAACTGATACAGATTATGGACGAAGTCTTCCGCCGTTTCGGGGTTCGCGTCTGCATCCGGATGAACAACCGGAAAATACTCACCGGCATTGCTGAAATCATCGGCGAAGCCGGACGCATTGCCGACATCACGGTGGCCATCGACAAACTGGACAAAATCGGGCTGGAGAACGTCAACGCCGAACTCCGCGGCAAGGGCCTGTCCGAAACGGCCATTGCCCGGCTGCAACCCCTGATTGGCCTCGCGGGAACCGCCCGCGAAAAGCTGGCCGCGCTGACCGGTCTGCTGCGGTCTTCCGCCGCAGGATTGAAAGGCATTGAGGAGACCGGATTTATCCTCGACCGCATGGAACGGCTTCCGTTGACGGCCACGCTCGAACTGGATTTGACCCTGGCGCGCGGACTGAGCTATTATACCGGCGCCATCTTTGAAGTGAAGGCGCAGGACGTCGAAATCGGCAGCATCACCGGAGGCGGGCGATATGACAATCTGACAGGTGTTTTCGGCATGGACGGTCTTTCCGGCGTAGGCATCTCGTTCGGCGCCGACCGCATCTACGACGTCCTGAATCAGCTCAGCCTCTATCCCGAAGAGGCGCAGCAGACCACGCAACTGCTGTTCGTTAATTTCGGAGAAAGGGAAGAAGCGTGGCTGTTGCCGCTGGTAGCCCGTGCCAGAGCTGCCGGCATCCGAACGGAAATCTATCCCGAAGCCGCCAAAATCAAAAAACAGATGAGTTATGCCGATGCCAGAAAGATTCCTTACGTAGCCCTTGCCGGCGAGACGGAAATGGTAGCCGGCATCATCCTGCTGAAAGACATGGTCACCGGCGAGCAAACCCGACTGACGCCGGATGAAATCATCGAATTTTTCAGTGATTAGCGTAAGGTAACGTCCTGCATTTCCCGTCAGGGAAATCATATCAATAGAAAAACATGTACCGCCTGTCTCTTATTCCCCGTCAGGGGAACCATATCCATAGC
>JAISEZ010000190.1 GCA_031263835.1 Tannerella sp. | reverse complement strand
GAAGAAAACGCCTATCTGCTGCGCATGATGAAACTGGTCGGACATCCGAATACCGTACTCTACGAATTTGACGGTTACGGACATGACATGCTCCTCCCCGGATGGCCCCTGCTGGTGCGCTTTGTCGGGGATATCCTCGAAATGGTCTCATTGGTTTCAGGGGCTGAAAGACAGGTTAACAGCATGAAATTATCGCGCTACACAAACCGAAGATAAATTGCGGAGGGAAAACGTCGAGGGAAAACAGAATAAATAAGCAAAGAAAAAAACGCCTTAAATGCAGGCATTTGAGGCGTTTAAACTTGAGAGCGGAAGACGGGACTCAAACCCGCGACCCTCAGCTTGGAAGGCTAATGCTCTATCGACTGAGCTACTTCCGCTTGTGAAATGAAGAAGAGAATTGCGAAACAATCAACCCTGATTCAATGATTAATTTTCAATTCTCCACTTTCCATTTTCTATTCATTCTTAGTGGGCAGTGATGGATTCGAACCACCGAAGGCGTAGCCAGCTGAGTTACAGTCAGCTCCATTTGTCCACTCTGGTAACTGCCCTTTCAAAAAGTGGTGCAAAGATACACCTATTTTTTCAATCTGCAAACAAAATCGGCCATTTTTATTGCGGTCACCGCCGCTTCATCGCCTTTGTTTCCATACCGTCCGCCGGCGCGCTCTTCCGACTGGCGCAGCGTATCGGTCGTTAACAGCCCGAATATAAACGGAATGTCGTATTGCAGGTTCAGCGACGTGACGCCTTGCGTGACTCCGGAACAGACGTAATCAAAATGCGGCGTCTCTCCCCGAATCACGCAACCCAGCACGATTACGACATCCAGTTCCCGATGTTCGGCCAGCTGCCGGGCGCCAAACGTCAGTTCAAAACTGCCCGGCACCCGTTCGACATGTATGTTTTTTGCCTTGACGCCATGACGTTCCAGTGTATTACACGTTCCTTCCAGCAGTTTTTCGGTGATTGCCTGATTCCATTCCGACGCGATAATCCCCACGCGCAGGGAGGATGCGTCGGGTACGCTTTCGAAATTGTAATCGGACAGATTCTGATAAGCGGTCGCCATGAATTTATTTCCTTGACCGGATTTCGGCTTGGGTGATGTACCTGTCTATGTCCATGGCCTCCATCGACCGGTTATATTTCTCTTTGATAACCGTATAGACGCTAATCGCATCCCTGTATTGATTCAGGCTTTCATAAGCGATACCGGCTTTTTTCAGGTATATCGGGCTGAAAATCTCGTTGTTTGCCTTCGAAGCGGCTTTTTCGAAATAACGGATGCCTTCCTTCACCTCGCCGATGCTTACATAGCAGTCGCCAATCAGCCCGGTCATTACCGGCGTCATCTGTGTATCGTTACCGCTGAATGATTTCAAACGCCTGATGGCCGTTTGCGGGTCGCCCAGCCTGTAATAACAGATACCGGCGTAGGCTTTGGCCAGATTCCCGGCTTTGGTGGAACCGTACTGGTCTATGATTGCGTCAAAACCCTCATAATCGAAGTCATTCCCGTTCAGAGCCAGCGCAAAGGAGTCCCGTTCAAAATACTGCTGTCCCCTGAAAATCGCCTGCGTCGCCTTTTCAGCCCGCGGTACGGCATATCCGTAATGATAGGCCAGATAGAGACCCACCACAACCGCTACGGTTGCCAGTCCATAAATCAGCAGGTTCTTGTTTTTTTCGATAAACCGCTCCGAGCGCGAGAGAATTTCATCGACTTCCAGCTCTTTTTCACTTTCTTTTTTCTTGTTTGCCATATTGATGTTTCTGTATTTATTTTTTCATTGCTCTTGATTCAGAGCGCAAAATTAGTTTTTTTCGCGGAAACAGGCGTATAATCAAAGTATATTTTTTATTTTTGCGCAGTCATCCATCAGGCTGTTTTTCTCCTGATATTTATGCAAATAAATGATACTTAGCAAACTATCTGTTTTAAATTACAAGAATATCCTGCATGTGGAAATTCACTGTTCGGCCAAGATGAACTGTTTTTTCGGGAATAACGGGATGGGAAAGACGAATCTGCTGGATGCCGTCTATTACCTGTCTTTCTGTAAAAGTCATACGTATACGCCGGAAGGCCAGCTTATTCACCAGGGGGAAGACATGTGCGTGCTTCAGGGGGAATATGATTTCGACGGCAATAAGGAGGAGCTTTTCTGCGCCATGCGTCGAGGGCAGCGCAAGCAGTTCAAGCGGAATCAGAAAGCGTACGACAAGCTGTCGGAACATATCGGGCTGTTGCCGCTGGTCATCGTTTCGCCTGCCGACTCGGAGCTGATTCGGGGCGGGAGCGAAGAACGCCGCCGCCTGCTGGACCTCCTGATTTCGCAGCAGGACAGGACTTATTTACATGCGTTGATACAGTATAACAAAGCGCTGACGCAGCGGAACGCGATGCTGCGGAACCAGCGTCTCGACCGGAGCCTGTACGAAGTGCTGGAGATGCAGCTGGGGATGCACGGGCAGGTGATTTTTGAAAAGCGCGACCGCATGGTGAACACGTTCATTCCGCTTTTCAACGAATATTACCGGACGGTCTGCCGGTCGGCCGAAACGGTCGGACTGCGGTATCTTTCCCAGCTCCGCGAGGGGCGGCTGGAGGAACTGCTGGCCGCGAACCGGGAGCGGGAGAGTCTCATCGGCTATACGCTGGCCGGCATCCACAAGGATGACATGGAAATGACGCTCGACGGGCGGCTGATTCGCCAGAGCGGTTCGCAGGGACAGAACAAGACGTTCCTGATTGCGCTCAAACTGGCGCAGTTCACGCTGCTGGCCATGCATGGCGACACCAAACCCATTCTTCTGCTGGATGATATCTTTGACAAGCTGGATGCCGAGCGCGTGGAGCAAATCATCCAGCTGGTGAGCGGCAGCCGTTTCGGGCAAATCTTTATCACGGATACCAACCGCAAATACCTCGACCGCATACTGGCGGCGATTAATCAGGACTATACCCTGTTCAAAATAAACGGAGGCGCCGTGGTGCCGATGGAGGAAAAAATATGAGACGGACAAACGCAGAGAGCATTGGAGAGATACTGCACCATTTTTACGACGAGCATCCGCAGCTCAGGCAAAAGTTGCAGGAAGTCCGTATCCGTCAGGCCTGGGGCGCCGTACTGGGCAGCATGGTGATGCATGCCACGCGGAATCTGTATGTAAAAAACGGGATACTCTATGTGTCGGTCAATTCGTCGGTACTGCGAAACGAACTGATGCTAAACCGCGAAGGCATCGTCAGGCGGTTGAACGAATATGCAGGAGCAAAGGTGATTCATGAGGTCGTTCTCCGCTAAGCGGCGAGGGTGAATTTCAAAATGTCGCACCCGCAAACGGGTGGCGTAGGGGCGCACCTGCGTGTGCGCCCTTGCGTGTGCACCCCGGCGTCCCTGCGTGTGCGCCCCGGCGTCCCTGCATGTGCACCCCGGCGTCCCTGCGTGTGCGCCCCGGCGTCCCTGCGTGTGCGCCCATTCCCGTTGGGACAACGGCGACCGGGGCGGGGCGAATACACATGGAGGGGTGCAATTCAAAATGTCGCATCACGCCGTAGGCGTAGCCCAATGTCGTCAAGTTAAGGGCTGAAAGCCCGGTATCAATAGCACAGGGCAACGCCCTGTGGGAGTAAGCGCCTCTCAACAACCAGCCCTGAAAGGGCGGAATCAAATCGAACAGCCGGATTTCGCCCTTTCAGGGCTTGGTGACGGGTGGCGCCTTTTCTCCACAGGGTGTTGCCCTGTGCTATTGATTTCGCTCTTTCAGAGCTATATCCGGCTTAAGTTGACGACATTGGGCGTAGCCTGTGAATAACGCCGGGATTTATCCCGGTGGTAACGGTACGCCTCTCTCCGAACGCCGTCAGGTGTTACCCTCACTGAGTATTCCGGCAGGTGGGGAACTCCTCCGGAGT
>JAISEZ010000176.1 GCA_031263835.1 Tannerella sp. | reverse complement strand
TTGCGGTTCAGCCAGAAGGTGAAGCCCGTTGTCCACGTCAGGTCGCGGTTTTCCACGTTGACCGTGCGGAGCGTCATTTCCACACCCGTGTTGCCGATTTCGCCCATGGACGATTTCATCTGCTTGAAACCGGTCATCACCGGAATGTTGCGGTCGAAAATCTGGTTGGTTGTGCGCGAAAAATAAAGGTCGAGGTCGAGGAAAATCCGGTTGCCGAGCCAGGCCGATTCAAAGCCCGTGTTCCACGACGAGGTCGATTCCCATCCCAGCGTGGCGTTACCCAGCGCGCCGGCCGTGATGCCGTACAGGATGCCGCTGCTGCCGAACTCGTAACGCACACCGCCCGTCGATCCGTTGTTGACGGTCGAAAGCGTACCGTAGGGAGCCAGTCCCTGGTTTCCGTTCATGCCGTAGGAAGCTTTCAGTTTCAGGCTGTTCAGCGCTTCCAGCTTTTTCAGGAAGGCTTCTTCGGAGATTTTCCACATAAGCCCTGCCGCTGCAAAGTCGCCCCACTTGCTGTCCGCTCCGAAGACCGAGGCGCCGTCGCGCCGGTACGAGGCATTCAGGAAATAGCGGTTGTCGAATCCGTACACGGCTCTTGCGAAATAGCCCACGTTGGAACGCTGGTTCCGGTTGATTTCCACTCTCTGCGTCGTTGCCTTGTGCAGTCCGTGGATGCCAAGCGTCGTATTCCCGTTGGCGGCATAATCGCTGCCCCGCGAAATCACTTCCCCCCAGGTTTGGCGGTCACGGGTGGCTACGGCAGTCACGTCCACCGAATGTTTCCCGAAAACGTTCTTGTACGTTAGGATATGATCCATCAGCCAGCTTTCCGTCGAATTGTTGTTTATCGCTCCGTTGGCGTTGCTCAGCAGGCTCTGGTAGGCAGCCGGCGAATACCGGGTTTCGTCGTTATAGGCGCCTTCCCGTACGTAATGCGTTTCGTAGTAGAAATCGCCCGACTGGTTTTTGCTCAGATTGCCCGCATAGTTGAATCGGTAGCTCAATCCTTCGATCCAGGGCACCTTAACGACGGCAAAGGCGTTGAGCCGGAAATTGTTCCGGAGGTCGACATTGTCGCGCGATCCGTTCGTTACGCCCCACAGGGGATGCGGCATCGACTGGGTTGCAGGATGTTTCTCGATCAGTTTCTTCTCTTCGTCGCGGTAAACTACATCGTAGGGCGACAGCAGGTTCGCCGATTCAAGATTGGCCCCCGCTCCCGAATAATCCGCGCGTGTATAGGCGCCGTCCAGCCCGATTTGCAGCCAGCCGGTAATATCGGTGTTGATTTTGGCCAGGACGGATACGCGATTGTAGTCGTCGCCGATGACAACACCCTGGTTTGCCGCGTAGGAAGTGGAGAGATAATAGTTCATTTTCTCGCCCGCACCCGAGACGGCTACCTGATAATCCTGTATGTAACCCGTACGGGTGGCCACGTCAAGCCAGTCGGTTTCGTGACCGGCAGCCCTGTTTGCCGTTGCCTGCGGCTGCATCCACGAAAGGTCCGTATTGCCGCCGCTTCGTGCGATAGTGGTTTCGAGCAGCTGCTCGCCTTTCATCAGTTCCGGGCGGTTTTGCCACGTCTCCATACTCCCCGAAGCATTGAACGAAACGATCGGCTTGCCCACCCGTCCCTTTTTCGTGCTGATGATAATCACGCCGTTGGCCGAGCGCGAGCCGTAGGCGGCCGCGGAGGTGGCATCCTTCAGGATGTCAAACGAAGCGATGTCGTTCGGATTGATGTCGTTCAGGCTACCCATGTAGATGACGCCGTCGACAACGATCAGCGGGTCGTTGGATCCGGAGATGGATTTCTGTCCGCGCAGCTGCATGGACGGCTGTCCGCCGGCCGAGTTCGTGGCGCCGATGTCCAGTCCGGCCACGTTCCCCTTCAGGGCTTCGAGTGCGTTCAAATTGGAAGCCAGCGCAACGGGCGAATTTTCAAGCCGGACGGAGGCCACCGAACCGGTGAAGTCCTGCCGCTTGGCCGTGCCGTAACCGATGACGATCACTTCGTCCAGCGCCTGCGTATCTTCCAAAAGCTTAATTAACAGGGGATTCTCCCCCCCCCCATGTAATACGCTGACTTCCTGCGTGATATAACCGATGAAGGATATTTGCAGCACGGCATTGTCTGCCACACTCAGCGAGAAGTTTCCTTCCAGATCCGTCACGATGCCGTTCGCCGTCCCCTTTTCGATGATGTTGGCGCCGATGACCGGCTCACCCATGGCATCGACCACAGTTCCGGTAATCCGCTTGCCGGTCTGCTGTGATAGCTGCGAAACGATCGCAATGGCTTTTCTCTCGGCTTCGTTCATTTTTCGCAGCGTGATATACTGTTCTATAAACGTATACGTAATGTCGCTGTCCTGAAATACGTTGCTGAGGAGATCGCCAACCTGACGGCTGCCGGTCTTGACATTCAGCCTGCGGTCAACATCAATGTCGTCCCGGCTGAAGATAAACAGGAACTCTGTCTGGGTTTCTATTTCAGAAATCAGTTCCTGCAGCGTAAGCGTGTTTTTCTGTATGTGCACGACGGTCGACAGCGAATAGGTTTTCGCCGCATATAACTGCACCGTACACAGGAACAGAAACAAGACTGACAGTTTCAGGACGCATAACAGTTTGGTCCACTTCAGTCTGTCAACTTCAATTCTCAAATCATTTTTCATATTTTCTTCTTGTTATATAAGTTCTTATTTTAGTTCATTCTCTGTTTAAAAAAAAGGCTTATTTGCCTGCTTACTCGAAGGGGAAGCGTTGCCGCATTTTCCCTTTCTTCTCGGCGTCTGCGGTGGGGTACGGGGGGGATGTCAGGATGTATTCATAAGTGTTCAATTTGAATAGTTCAACGATCCGTTTAACAGCGCCCTGAACTGTGTCCGCGCCTGCGGAAACTTTCCGCCGTCAGGCGTTCGTCTCCCGCACGGTCGACCCTTCCGGATACGGCCATCCGGTTTTGCCGGTGGACATACCGGGCTTTCCGCGCGTTGTCCCGCTCCGGCTGCCTGAATAAAACAGCTTTCTCCCTGTCCGGCAGTATCCCGGCAAAGTAATAAATCAACAGTTCTTCCATTTTTACGTCTTTGTTTTTATTGGTAAGACGTGAAAAATGAAAATGCCACCAAAAGAGCCACTAAGATTTATTATTTATTAACTAAAGGGCGGGGTTGTAGCGCGCACAGCAGCGCCACGCGAGCCGTTTGAATGAGATGAAAATCAGGCTCTTCCGCTACTGCCAGCCGTCCCCGCGACAGGGGAAGCGAAATGAATGATAGATGAGTATAGCTGCCGTTACCGCTGCTTTAGAGATGCCGTGCATCGCGTCTCTGAAGCCATCCGACAAACAGGCTTGCAGTCCGGGTTACTTCCTTTGTCGCAGGGACGGGCAGCGGTGGTGTGGCCTGGCCTCACGCCCCTTGAAGCCTGCCCTCACCGCTCCTTGAAGCCTGCCTTCACCGCTCCTTGAAGCCTGCCTTCACCGCTCCTTGAGGTCTGCCTCACATGTTCCTGCAGGTGCGTCCGTCCCGTAACTTTCTACAGGACAGTCAGCAGGGTATCGAACCGGCAGGTACGCGGTGTTTTCATCAGCGTCTTGCCGTTGCTGCTGATTCGGGTCGTTATTTCCAGGAAGTAGCCGCCGGCAGTGAGGGCGGGTACCACCAGGGTCAGGGTGGTGGGAAAGTTGTCTATCAGGTCGCGGTCGTCGACACGGATTCGCAGGCCGGCCTCGTTCGCTGCGACAAACCAGGCGCCGATGACGGCCGGATCGTCGCCGGCAATGCGGAGGCGCTGTCCGTGAACGCGGAGGTTGCGGCCGGGGGTCAGCAGGCTGTCTTCGGTGTCGCTGAAGAGGTCTTTCACGCGGTTGATGACGGGGCCGGTCGGCGCCGGACCGACAACGACTACCTTGGAGGCTTCGAGGGCATGATGCATTTCGGCGGAGGGATTCATGGCGATGGTCTTCCGGTTGACTGCCGGATCATACTGTGCGCCGTCGCCCTTGAAGGTGCCGGGGACGACCGGACGCAGGTGTACCACGCCGTCGATCACGCTGTTGCCCGTCGCAAGCGCCATGCACTTGAGTTCGTCGCCCATGTTCAGGACACTCAGAATGGTCTCGTACCGAAGCTCCGACCGCATCTGCACGATTTTGCGCGCCAGGGTCGAATTGTACCATGTGCCGTTCAGCTT
>JAISEZ010000134.1 GCA_031263835.1 Tannerella sp. | reverse complement strand
TGAACAGCCGGATTACGCCCTTGCAGGGCTTGATAAATGTGACGCATCCTGTTCGTAGGGCGTTGCCCTACGCTATTGATTATCGGGCTTTCAGCCCTTAACTTGATGACATTGGGCGTGGCCTGTGAATAACCCCCGGATTGATCCGGGGGTGACGGTGCGCCTCTCTCCGAACGCCGTCAGGTGTTACCCTCACGGAGCATCCCGGCGTTATTCACAGGCTACGCCTGCGGCGTAACACGATGCGACATTCCGAATGGCACCCGGACGGGATGATGAAGCAGGTATTCGCAGAAATTATACTACTTTTGCCTCTTCAACTGTAATAGCAGAAAACATGACAACGGACTGTTTTTCACATACGCTTCCGAACGGACTGCGGATGATTCATTTGCCGACCTGTTCGCCGGTTGCCTACTGCGGGCTGGCCATCAATGCCGGCACGCGCGACGAACGACCGGACGAATTCGGGCTGGCGCATTTCGTCGAACACATGCTGTTCAAGGGGACGCAGAAGCGCAAAGCCTGGCATATCCTGAACCGGATGGAGTACGTCGGCGGCGAACTGAATGCCTGTACTTCCAAGGAAGAGACGTTTGTTTATTCCATTTTTATGGCTGAAAACTACGAACGGGCGGTGGAACTGATTGCCGATTTGGCGGTTCATTCCCGCTTTCCCGCCCGTGAGATAGAAAAGGAACGGGACGTGATTCTGGATGAAATCCAGTCGTGCGAAGACAACCCCTCCGAACTGATTTTCGACGAGTTTGAAAACATGCTGTTCGAGGGGCACCCGCTTGGACATCACATCCTTGGAAACCGGCATTCGCTCCGCTCGTTCGGGAGCGAGTCGGCGCACGGGTTTGTCCGGCGCCATTATACCGCGGGGAACATGGCGTTCTTTTCCACCGGAAATATCGACTTTAAACGCATTGTGCGACCGGCGGAAAAGTATTTGTCGGACATTCCCGCTCACGCCCCGGCCGGTCACCGGGAAAAACCGCAGCCGGCGCCTCTCCGTCCGCTTCCCTGCCGGAGAAGGAAAAAAACGCACCAGTCGCACGTGCTGATTGGCGGACGGGCGTTCGACATGTATGACGCAAGGCGTATCCCCCTGTTTCTGCTGAACAACATTTTAGGCGGGCCGGGCATGAACAGCCGGCTGAACGTCTCGCTGCGTGAAAAATGCGGACTGGTGTATAATGTGGAGTCCAACATCACGGCATACACGGATACCGGCCTGTGTTCCGTCTATTTCGGTACGGATCCGAAAAACAGGGAACGGGTCACCCGACTGGTGGAAAACGAACTCCTCCGTTTGCGGGAAAACAGGTTGAGCGATTTCCAGCTGTCCGCAGCAAAGAAACAGGCCATCGGACAGCTGGGCGTATCAAGCGACCACAGGGAAAGCCTTTTTCTCGGACTGGGGAAGTCGTTCCTGCATCATGACCGTTACGAGCGGCTTCCGGAGCTGTTCGCCAAAGTGAACGCCGTAACCGCAAGCCGGCTGCAGGACATCGCCAACGAACTGTTTGCTCCCGAACGGCTTTTCACGCTCATCTACGAATAACTTTCCACACCGGATCAAATGGCTTTCCCTTTTCGGGAACACAGCGCCAGCAGGATGACCGGCAGCATGGCGGCATACAGATAGCCGAAAACACCGCCGACGGCGTCGTTTTGTCCGTAGGAGTGCATGCCGCTCAGGAAGTAATTCACCCCGAAGTACGTCATCAGCACCGAGGCAAACGCTACCACCGAAGACAGGTTAAACAGCCACAGGTTATACCATTTCGGTATCAGGTGAAGATGCGTGACCAGCACATACGCCACGATCGTGACGAGCGCCCAGGTCTCCTTCGGATCCCAGCCCCAGTAACGCCCCCACGATTCGTTTGCCCACACGGCGCCCATGAACGTCCCGACGGTCATCAGTATCAAACCGATGAGCAGCGACAGTTCATTGATGATGCTCAGTTCCCGGAGCGAAGGCGCGTGGACGGCCAGGCGGGATTTGCGGACAAGGCTCATCGAAATCAGGTTTGTCAGGCCGATGAGGAAACCGATGCCGAAAAAGCCATACGCCGCCATCAGTATGGCCACGTGAAACATCAGCCACGGCGACTTGAGAACGGGCGCCAGGGGATTGATTTGCGGATCCATCCAGCTCAGTCCCGACACAAACAGGATGATGCCGGCGAACAGCGTCGCAAGGGCAAACGTGACGGCGCTGCGCCGCATGAACACGAGTCCGCCGAGGACGGTCGCCCATGCCACGTAAACCATTGTTTCATACGAATTGCTCCACGGCGCATATCCGCCGATTCGCCAGCGCATGCCCATTCCCAGCATGTGAAAAAGAAAGACGGCCAGCACGCCGGCAGCCGGCAGGCGGATGATCCATTTGCTTCGGCGCCGGTCGCGGTGGAACAGTACAAACGAACCTATCAGCAGCCACCCGCCCAAAGACAGGTATCCGATCTTGCACCGGCGGAAAATTTCCAGCCGGTTGTACGTCAATTCCAGTGCAATCCGGTCTTCCTCGATTTCCATTCCGGACGCTTTGCTTCTCGCGCGCTGGTAGGTGGAAATCATGTCCAGCCGCTCGTCGGCCCCGCTCCAGTCGTCCGACCGGATGGCATCCCGAACATCGGACAGGTACCATTCGAAAATCTGCGACACGAACATCGAATCCCGACCGCTGTAGCCGGACAGGTCATCGCCCGGCGCATACCATTTCCGGCCGGGGTCGCCGGCTTTCGGAAACAGGTTGAGCAGCTGTCCGTTCAGCAACTGATGAAAAATATTGATTCGCTCGTCCAGTTTGATAATATCCCTGTCAAGGGCGCTTCGTTCGGCAGGCATTTTCCGGTACGCTTCCTCCAGTTTGCGCTGCAACTTGTAGCTGCCGTCGTCGTGAAACGCTTCCATGTAGGAACACTGGCCGCGCGTCAGGTCGAAAAAGTCCGCAAGTTCGCCGTTCGATACGGTAATCAGCGGCACGCGCATCCACATCTCCGGCAGCGCCAGGACGCTCAGCAGGAAGCAGTCGGCGTTCAGGCTGCCGAACTTCGCATCCCTGTGCAGCTTGCGCAGAATCTCGGACGAAAAGGTGTTGATCGGGATGATGCGTCCGTTCGGAGACTGCACCGGCAGGGCGCCGAACCGTTCCGCGTGTGCGGGAGAGACGGCATGTTGCTGCACGGCTTCTCTGATGAGACCGGTTTCCGTCTGCGCGTTTGCGAAGGACGAAAAGGCCAGCAGTCCGGCGAGGATGAACAGTCCGGAATCGCGTTTGCGGGCATTCAGTTGCCGGTACAGCGTGCGGATGCGTCCGTTTTTCTCCGTCAGGCAGGCGATGCAGCCGGCCAGCAGCAGCAGATAGCCCGCGTAGGTGATGTTCCGGCCGGCGACGTCCCTGTTTACGGACAGGACGCTGCCCCGCTCGTCGGAATCGAACGACGCCTGATAAAAGCGATAGCCCTTTACATCCAGTACATTGTTCATATAGATGGCCCGGCGCAGCGTGTCGCCGTCCACATACACCCGCACGTCGCTTTCGTAGGACGACGGACTCATGGAACCCGGATAGCGCGTCAGCGTGAACTTCACCAGTTCCATCCGGAACGGCAGCTCGCGCACCCCGTGACCGCGATTCGTATGCACTTCCATCTGGTTGCCCGCCTGTCCTTCCCGCAGGTGCAGCATCCCCTCCCGGCCGAACAGGTGGGTCACCAGCGCGCCCGTCAGGATGATGATAAAGGAAACGTGCACCGCCGGCAGTCCCCATCGCCGGGATTTCAGCAGGCCACGTTTCAGCGTTGCCGCCACGAAATTCACGACCAGCAACGCCTGCAACAGGAAGAACAGGGGTGAATAATAGAT
>JAISEZ010000116.1 GCA_031263835.1 Tannerella sp. | reverse complement strand
CTGAATAGAAATGAAGCTACAACACCGTTTTATGAAAAACGGTCTGTTTATACAAAAGAGGTTATACGAAATTATCCTGTTTACAAAGAAACGTCCATGAAAAACAGGGATGCTTCAATGCTGGAATCCTTTTTTTATACATGGGATGTTATCAAACCGGATGGCGCTAAAATAGTGCAGGTAATGAACAGTCTTCCGCAAATAAACATTTTAGATCTTCATACAGGCGAAGTTACCGGTTTTCGTATGCAGAATGGGCCCGGTTTTTCTCTTTTAGAATCATCTCCGGACATAAAGTCGAAGACTATTTATTATAACTGCGTGCATGCAGATGATAATTTTATCTATGCCACTTATTGGGGTAAAGAGCAGTGGGTTGATCGCAGGGGCGTTGACATGCCATTACTTAATACCATACATGTATTTGACTGGAACGGGAAACTGCTTTATGAACTCATAACCGACCGGCCTTTTTTCCGAAGTATATGGATAGATCAGATCAGAAACAGATTATATACAATAGATGTTAACACAGACGAGGTGTATTATCTGGATTTAGACGAGTTGAATTTGTAGTTAATTCATTCACTGTACCTCGAAAAGGCATGACCGTCCCGATGGACAGCTGTTTTTGCTTCTTAATCATACACGCGGCAGAGAAGTGAGACCCTTTTCATACAGGGACGGTAAACAACTGTTTTGGTGATAAATGATAAAAATAAAGAAAGATATGATAAAGAGAGAGACAGCCATTAAAGTGCCGGAAAACTGTTCCACCGGCGCCCGGATATTGGAAGAAGAAGGATATAAATATCCCTGTCTGGCTATTGATATGGAAAATCCCGTCCTGAAAGAACTCGGTGTAAATTCCTATCCGACCGTATTGCTTTTTGACCGGGACAGTAAACTGATATTCAGAGGCAGTATTGAAACAGTAAAGGACTATATAGAGAAAATATTAAATTATTAGATAATTCAAAGTCATGAAAAAAACTATCATTATTTCTCTGGCATGTGTGCTGATACCTGTTGCTTTTGCAAGAAACTGTTATCTTACCTCTTATTACTCACGGCATCTTATAAGCGAGACAATAAATGTTCCGCTCGTATTCCGGGGAGATGCAGGCGATCTTGATATTTCGCAATGGAAAGGGGAATATGTCGTTCTCTATTTTTTGGACTTGATCTCCGACAAAGAGAGTAAGGAGAGTCATAAGAAATTCCGGAAAATTTGCGACAGCAGGATAAAAAATGACGAACGCGTGAAGAATGAATTATACCGCTCGGCCACAATAGGTTTTATGAATCTTTTCGATAACAGGGAGGAAGAAATGAACGTTCCGGCGCCGGAAAGCCGGACGGATGTCAAACCTTTTAATAAAATGCAACCCAGGCAAGGCAACCTTTGGAAAAATGAAACTCCAAAGGAGCTTTTGCCTCCGTAGGGATGTCCGGATGAAGTGTTTTTTTCTTTGTGCTTTGAGGGAAAGACAGGGACGGACGGAAACAGTCGAAGCAAATAAACCAAAGTTAAACTAAAAAAAGGAGGTACAAAATGAAGTACAGACTTATGAGGCGGAAAAATCCGCAGGACTGGGAAGATCCCGGAAAACTGTATGCTACGCCGGTATATGACGGCAAGGTAGTGCAGAATGAAATAACCGTTGACATCGTCAACCTGTCGTCGCTTGCACGCGGTGATGTGGGAAACACCATCAACAGCCTGATCGACACGGTGCCCAAATATCTGGTGATGGGCAAGAGTGTGAATCTGGGTGAGTTGGGCACTTTCCGCGTTTCGTTCACAAGCAAAGGCGTGGAAGACGCGAAAGATTTCAGCGTTGATAAAATATCAGGCGTTCGCGTTGTATTCACCCCAAGTGCGGAACTGAGAAGGAAACTGGCCAAAATCCGCTTCGAAAAAAGCGAATAACATGCTCAAAAATCACATACGTATGTAGTGAAAATTACATACTCTGTAATGCACCATTACATACTCTGTAGTGCATCATTACATACTCTGTAAATTTTGCTGCATACGTATGTACTAAACGCAAAGTATAAATGATTATATTTCAACAACTTGTCAAATCCATTCCATTCGGGAATTTACCCCGTGCGGCACATCATGACTGTTGTACGCATCTTATCTTTCTCTTGGGACTGTTCTTGCCGGGAGCGATCATGACTTCCTGCGAGGATAAAAATATTGAATTAATGGGCATATCGGTATCTCCCACCTCTGTATTGCTGGTATATGGCGGTACGCCCGAATCGCAGCAAATCACGGCGACTCCGACGCCTGAAAACGCTGCAAATGTACAGTTCGTCTGGACATCGGACGACGAGGCGGTAGCAACCGTTTCCGCATCAGGACTGGTGACGGCTACAGGCGTCGGTTCGACGAAAATTTCCGTCATATCCGGCAAGCGCAACAGGCAGGTGTCCGTCACGGTGGTTAGCCCCGAAGATGCGCCGGGCAGTTATACATCGTCAGGTGCAGATACCTGGGTAGCGACAGATGCGCTCGGACGTGAAATAGGCGGCCAGGCCGAATACGGCAAACCCAAAGGAGGAGTCGTCGGGATCTTCTATTTCATCTGGCTGGGCGCTCAAGGCTATGATTGGCACGAAGACAATCCGGAAGTGCAACCGCCACAACCTTCCGACGTCAACAGTCCCTACGACATTTCCAAAATACTTGCGGCAAACC
The DNA here is from genome assembly GCA_031263835.1 of Tannerella sp. GTDB lineage: Bacteria > Bacteroidota > Bacteroidia > Bacteroidales > Tannerellaceae > Tannerella. The sequence goes on along the minus strand of JAISEZ010000116.1, from coordinate 25,206 downwards.
CTTCCAATCCGCAATATGGACCTGTCCACGCTTTCCATCACTGGGGCGAGTCGCATTTCGGATATTATGTTTCCAATGACGAATGGGTCATTGAGAAACACATGCAATTGCTTGCCGATGCAGGCGTGGACGTAATCATCTTCGACAACACCAATGCCGTTTCCTATTTGCCGACCATCCTCACCGTTTGCCGCGTGATGGAACGTATGAGGGCGCAGGGACGCACGACGCCGAAAATCTCCTCGCTGTTACATACCCAGCCTGCCGGTACGCTCAAACAACTCTATGACGGGCTTTATTCCAAGGGACTCTATCGCGACCTGTGGTTCGAATGGAAAGGCAAACCGCTGCTCTTGTGTCCGAACGAAAACCTTTCCCCGGAGTACTATAATTTCTTTACCCTGCGCGAGTCGTGGTTTGACTCGCGAGACGGATGGTTTGGCATCGGCAAAGACAAATGGCCATGGGCAGACTACTATCCGCAAGGTTTCGGATGGCACGAAAATGCAGGCATAGCCGAACAAATCTCGGTGGCAGCCGCTACACATCCTATTTCCAACATCGGACGAAGCTACAGCAACGGGCGACAGCCTGCCGTTTTCAACTCGGGCGAAGGACTGTTTTTCGGCGAACAGTGGCGGCGCGCACTGGAAGTGAAGCCCGAATTTATATTCATCACAGGATGGAACGAATGGGTAGCCATGCGTTTTACCGACGGCGCGGCGACACAGATGTGCGGCCAACCGATTGCAAAAGGCGACACCTACTTTGTTGACCAGTATAATGAAGAATACAGCCGCGACATCGAACCCATGCGCGGCGGCTTCGGGGACAACTACTATTATCAGATGGCGGATAACATCCGCCGTTACAAAGGCGTGCAGGATATTCCCCCTGCCGACGGACAGCATACCATCGGCATTGACGGCGATTCTGCCGACTGGAAAGCCGTATTCCCCGTTTATGCCGATGACAGAGGCGACATCACCTCCCGCAATCATTTCGGATGGGGACGTATCGGACAACTGGTCAATAATGACGGGCGCAATGACTTTCTTGCGGGTAAAGCGGCTTCCGACAACGACAATCTCTATTTTTGCATGAAAACAAGCGCTGACATAACGCTAAGCGGCGCTCCGCTGCAACTGTTCATCAAGACCGGACAAAGTACGGAGGCATGGGAAGGTTTCCAATACCGCGCGGACATAAAAACGGAGGGGGCGGAACTGTATCAGTCCAAAGGCGGATGGAACTGGGAAAAGGTTGAGAACATTCCCTGCCGCGTGAACGGGGATTTCGTCGAACTGTCCGTCCCTCTGCGACGACTGGGACTCGCTGCCGGCGCAAAAACCGTCGATTTCAAATGGGCAGACAATATGCCGCAATCGGGAGACATCCGCGATTTCATGGACCACGGCGACACGGCGCCCAATTCACGATTCAGGTACAGGTATATAAACAAGACAGAATAATGAAGAGTAGAAACGCGATCATGCTGTTGCTGTTTGCTATCCTGTATGCAGGCGGTCTGTTCATGGAATCAGAGGATTTCGTGAACAGGCAGGTCACGTCGAAATGGCATTGGGCCGTATGGTGTACGGCAATATCCTTTTATGAGAATGTCAAACCATTAACATTAAAATCCCGGCAGGACAACGTTCCGAAGATACCGTTTCCTAAAACCCTCCAGCCTCCGTGAATGTGTCCGGGAAGTGTTTTTCTCTTTGTGTTTTGAGGGAAAGACATGGACGGACGAAAGCGATATTTTTTTTAATGTTTCATAAATTCATATTAGAAATAATGTACAACTTTTTATGTAAAATAAAAATGAAAGCAAAATCAACTATTTTTTTACCCATCATTTTAATAATGATGTTGTGTCCGTTTATCCGCGTTTATGCTGCGGAGATGCAACAATCGATTTCGATTAGCGGAACGATTGTAGATACGGATAACCTTCCTCTGCCCGGCGTAACGGTCACGGTACAGGGGACGACCATCGGTACGTTTACGGATGCGGACGGGAAGTTTAAGCTCAATGTACCCGGCGAAAAGTCGGTGCTGTCGATTTCCTTCATCGGGTTCCGGCCTTTGACGGTTACGGTCGGCAAAGAGCGGACGTTTCGTCTGGTGATGCAGGAAACGGCGACCGAACTGGATGAAGTGGTAGTAGTGGCGTACGGTACGCAGAAAAAAGTATCCGTCACAGGCGCTGTGTCATCGGTGCAGGTAAAAGATTTGAAAGTCAGTTCATCCGCCAGTCTTGCCAACTCGCTGGCCGGACGTATTACCGGTTTGACCTCCATACAATCGAACGGCGGGCAGCCCGGACACGACGATGCAACCCTGTATTTGCGCGGCGCCGCCACGACGAACGGCACGAGTCCGCTGATTCTGATCGACGGGGTACCCCGCGAAAATATCCGGACGATGGACCCCAACGAAGTGGAGTCCATCTCGGTACTTAAGGACGCCTCGGCAACCGCCGTTTTCGGCGTTCGGGGCGCTAACGGCGTGATCCTGATTACCACTAAGCGCGGGCAGGAAGGAAAACCCGAATTAACCGTCAGCGCTACGCAAACCTTTTCGGCCGTGACGCGCGAACCTTCGCGCCTCCATTCGCTGGAATACCTCAAGTTGCGTAACCAGGCGCTGATCAACGACGGACAGGAGAGCGGCATCTTCGGGCCGGACGTCTTTGCCAAGTTTGAAAATCCGCTCCTCGGGCTGGATCCCAACGACCCGGACTATGAGCGAAAGGCAGCCGTGCGGCGCTACATGTATCCCGACAATGATTATTACCGCATGTTCATCGAACGCTGGACGCCGCAAACCGTCGTCAATGCCAACCTGTCGGGAGGCACGGAGAAGGTTTCGTATTTCATGAACACAGGCTACTTCCATCAGGGCGGAAACCTGAAAACGGAACCCGAATCGGTGCTGGGATACGATCCCTCGTCGAAATTAGACCGCTACAGTTTTCGAACGAATCTGGACTATAAAATCTCGTCGTCGCTGACGGCGTTCCTGAATCTGGGCACCTACATTGAGAAAGTCAACATGCCGTCACCCTACATATATGGGAATGACCAGAACTGGATGATGAGTGACGTGTTCTATCTGGCGCAGTCGATATTGCCGATTTCGCCCGGTCCGGCAACGATTGCCGGTTTCGACGTCCCGGCCGGCCGGCCGTTAGAACCGACGTATCTCAATTCCGGACATTACATGGATCGCAACCCCAACGATGTCATCAACTGGCACGGATACCTCAACGAAACGCGGGCGAACCTCAATTCGAGCGCCGGACTGAACTGGGACCTGAGTTTCCTGACCAAAGGGCTGTCCGTAAAGGGAATGGTATCGTACGACTCCTCTGCGGAAACCGCAGTATATGGAAATTATTACCGTTCGCTTTACATGGCCAACGTGGATATCAATACGGACGAATTGACGTTCGCCGAAACCGAAACAGCCCGTAATACCCTGTCGTTAAGCAAATCCGCCGGGTCCCGATATACCATCAATGCGCAGGCCTCCCTGCACTATAACCGGCAGTTCGGACTGCACGACATAGGAGGCATGGCGCTGGTGCAGCGCGATTACTGGATATCGGGGGGCGCCGACATTCCCTTCAATATCGTCGGTCTTGTCGGACGCGCCACGTATAACTACGATACGCGCTATTTTGGAGAAATCAACATCGGTTACAACGGTTCGGAGCAGTTTGCTCCCAGTAAACGCTTCGGTTTCTTCCCTGCCACATCCGTGGGCTGGGCGCTCTCGAACGAAGGATTCCTGAAGGAGAACCCCGTGTTGACCTACCTGAAGCTGCGGGCGTCCTACGGAAAAGTGGGCAACGACAAAATGGGCGATACGCGCTTTCTGTACATTGACAATATTACGTACGGCGGCGGTGGCGCTTTCGGCAGTCTGGCGCGGGGATACGGCATCAATGAAGGCTTGCTGGGCAATCCGAACCTGACGTGGGAAGTGGCTGAGAAATACAATCTGGGACTTGATTTCCAGATCATCAAAGACTTTACGGGCGCCATTGACATCTATAAGGAAAACCGTTCCCGGATTCTGGTACAACGCCGCGGCCTCCCTGCCTTGCAGGGCATGCCGCTGGACAATGTTCCGCGGGTCAATATGGGTGAAGTCGATAACCGGGGCTATGAATTTGAATTGACTTACAGCAAGCAGATCGACAGGGACTGGCAGATACAGGTGAAAGGCAATTTCGCCTACAACCGGAACAAACGGATGAATGTGGACGAAGTGCCGCGGGATGAAACCTACGCCTACCAGACGCGGGAAACCGGTTTTTCAATCGGACAGAACTGGGGGTACCTGATCAATTGGGAGCAGGACGGCGGCTACTGGACGCCGGAAACACTGGCGGATCCCAACCGTCTTACCTATAACTTCGGCACGCCCCGCCCCGGTGATTTTGTCTATGTAGATTTGAACGGCGACGGCGTCATTTCGGACAAAGACGAAGCGCCGATTGGCTGCTCTATCCCGCGGATCACCTGGGGATCGTCTCTCAACCTGCAATACAAAGGACTGGATGCTTACGTATTCTTTCAGGGCGTCGGTAAATACAGCAGTTTGCTGGATGATAAGGGGACGTATGAAACGGCCTTCCGGGGTACGTATTTTGACTATCACAAGAAAGCCTGGACGGAAGAACGCTGGCGGAACGGCGAAGAAATTACCTATCCCGCCCTGGCTGTCGGTCCGAACGTCAACCACCGCGCCAACTCGTTCTTCATTTTCGACCGTTCGTTTGCACGGTTCAGAAACGCCGAAATAGGCTATACGCTTCCTCCGGCGGCGTTGAAGATAGCAGGTATTAGCCGGATGCGGATTTTCGTTCAGGGGCAGAACCTTTTCGTATGGTCTCCCCATTTCCGTCCGACGCACTTAGACCCGGAGAACAACAATTCCGTCGGCTATCCGCAGATAAGGACTTTCAGTTTTGGAACGAATATTACATTTTAAATGATCGCATTATGAAGAATATAATTAAAAGATATATAACAGGATTAACAGGATGTCTGGCGCTTGTGTTGTGCCTGACGGTAAGTTCGTGTTCCGACACATTGAACTCGGCGCCGGACGGTAAGATTGCACTGAACGACGTCTTCAACGACAACGAAATGACGGCGGCGTATTTGAACACATGTTACACCTATATTCCTGCCGAGGGCGCCCAATGGTATTTCTGTATGCGCGGACCGGTAGTCTGGTGCGACGAAGCGTGGGATACCGACGCGGAAGCGGAGGGATGGCTCACTTCCGGCCAGCTGTACAACGGAAGCGCTTCTGCCGTGACCCATCCCGCTTACGAGTGGTCCAGCATGAATAACGGCGACCACTGGAACCGGAACTGGACGGCTATCCGGAAATGCACGTATTTCCTGACCCATATCGACGGCGCCACGGTGACAAGCGAAGCCAACCGGAGCCGCTGGAAAGCCGAAGCCCATCTGCTGCGCGCCTATTACTATAGCGAACTGCTGCGCTGGCTCGGATGTTCGCTCCCGATCGAACGGGAACTCTATAGCCTGGATTACGATTTTTCCATCGTGAAAAGAAGTTCCTACTATGAAGTAGCGCAGTTTATCCTCGAAGACTGCGATGCGGCGTTGAGTTCTCCGGAACTGCCGTGGCGCATCACCACCGACGCGGAAGGATACCGGTTCACCAAAGCCGTAGCCGAAGCCATCAAGTCGCGCATGTCGGTCTATATGGCCAGCCCGCTCTACAATCAGGGACAGAACTGCTGGGAAGAAGCCTACCAGGTGAACAAAACGGCGCTGGCCAACCTGAAAGCGCAGGGATACGAGCTGTATAACAGGATCAACTACCCGGCGACCTGGGGCGATCCCGAAGCCTTTTTCCCCAACGACTACGCCGCCCTGTTCAACGAATATTTCTGCAACAACATGGCGTTCGGCGCCAGTCCGGTAGACAGGGAAACGCTGTATCAGAACCAGTATGATCAGATTGGAGTCTGGAATCTCGACGGCGTAGGCGCCCAGGACGGCTACAAGTCGGGCACCTGTCCTTCGCAGGAACTGGTGGACTGCTTTGAGACGACGGACGGGCAGCCGATCCTGAATCCGGCGCGTCCCTATCTGGACGAAGTCACGCATTTGCAGCCGAACTTTAATCCGGCCAATACGCTCTACGACGAACAGGACCCGTATGCCAACCGCGACCCCCGTTTCTATGCAAGTATTTATTACAACGGGTCGAAGCGAAAAGCAGACTGGCGGTTTGAAGAAACGACGGGCAGCGTGGAAAACTATCCGGCCGACAGGGGATTCCGCGTACGAATCATCGCCACCTGGGATGGCGAGCCGCAGACAGGGATTCATCCCACCTCCCGCAAAGCGACCCGTACGGGATACTTTGAGCGGAAATTCCTCCATCCGTTTTCGGGAATGGATGCGTATTATATATTTGGCGCTCACCACAAATCCTTCCGGCTGGGAGAAGTAATCCTGAACTATGCCGAAGCGGCTGCCGAAGCCAATCATTTGGATGAAGCGCGCGCCGCCGTCAACGAAATCCGCAGCAGGGTGGGGATGCCCAACCTGCCGGCAGGCCTGTCGAAAGACGAACTGGTACTGCGGATACGCAACGAACGCCGCGTAGAGCTGGCGATGGAAGGACACCGCTATTTCGACGTGCGCCGCTGGAATACGCCCGACGGCAATCTGGAAAAAACCGATCGCTGGATCAACGCCATGTGGATTACCCGGAACGACGACGGAAGTTATACGTATAAACGCGGTCCCGTCTCGCGCGAACGCCTGTGCTGGACGCAGAAATTCATGTGGCTCCCCATTCCGATGAACGAAGTGAACATCTTGAAGTCGCTCACGGGAGAAGACTGGCAGAATCCGGGTTGGTAACAATATGTTTTATGATAAAAGAAATGCTTATGAAAAGTAACAAAATAATAAGAATCGGGGCGCTATGGATCGTAGCCGCAGGGATGATGTTCCCGTTGTGTGCACAAACGCCCCAGACAGGGAAAGAAGAAAACGGGGAAGCGAAAGAAGCCGGCGGACTGACGGAGACGGAACTCTACCGTCCGGAAGAAACGGTGCGTTTCGGGTATTCTTCGCAACCGAAAGGCGCCGTTACCGGCGCAGTATCCACGGTATCGGGAAAGGAACTGGAAAGTTCGCCGGTAGCCAACCTTTCGCAGTCGCTGGCCGGACGTCTGACCGGCCTGTTCACGGAAGAGACCTATTCGGAGCCGTCGCGCGTCAATACCACCCTGCGGGTGCGGGGCGCCAACACCATCTACGCCAACCAGCCGCTGGTGGTGATCGACGGTTTTCCGTATGCCTACAACAGCAATGCACTGTTTGAATATATCTCTGCTTATGAAGTGGAATCCGTCAGCGTACTCAAGGACGCTTCCGCGCAGGCCATCTACGGCATCCAGGGAGCGAACGGCGTGATTGTGATTACCACCAAACGCGGACGGAGCGGGAAACTTGATGTCGATGTACGTTTAGACCAGACGTTTGAACAGCCTACAACGCAGTTGCCCTTCCTCCCGTCGGGCGAATACGTGCAGCTGCGCAACGAAGCCGGCTACAACGACGGACTGGGCCGGAACGCCTATTTCTCGCCAACCGACGTGGAGGGATTCGTCTCGGGCGAAAACCGGGAACTGTATCCCAACAACGACTGGCGGCAACTGAACATGCGCGACGTGACGCAGATGCAGCGCGTGGGCGTCGATCTGACCGGCGGCAACGACAGGGCCGTGTTTTACTCGAACTTCAACGTGATGCACCAGAACGGTATGTGGAAAACGTACCAGACGAAGTATAACGCGAACAACGATTTCCTGTGGGCTAACTTCCGCTCAAACGTGGACGTGCAGCTTCACAAGGCGTTGACGATATCGATGAACCTGAGCGGGAACATCAAGCGGGAAAAAACGCCCGGCGCCCAGAGCGTCCAGGGATTTGCCAACGCCCTGTATTACCGGATGTACACCGTTCCTTCTTACGTGTACGGGCCGACAACGCCCAAGACGGTCGATCCCGAAACGGGCGCCGAATCGGGCGATCAGGTCGTGGTAACCGCTACCGAGCCATATACAACCTACTCGGCGATCAACCGGATGGGTTATATCAACCATTCGACAACGAATATCTATGCACAGTTTGCCGCAAAGCTGGACCTGGGATTCCTGACGCAGGGGTTGAACCTCAGCGGATACGGAGGTTACCAGACCAATTCGGTCAACAGCCAGTATACGAGCCAGACATTTGAACGCTGGGTAAGGACGCCCGATTTCAGCAAATCGGAATTTACCAGATACGGCACCGATGAAAATACGCCCTTAGCCTACTCCGCAAGCTCCACTTCCTATTACAACCTGAACTTTAAGGGGATTCTGGACTATCACTGCAAGTTTGGCATACACGACGTCAGCGCGATGGCGTACGGATTCTACCAGGACTTGAGCAAAGCCATCAACGCGATGGCGGTCGGGTTGGACAGACCCGATGCCGGATCGTCGGAATTGCTGCCCTACCGTCGGATCAGTTCCGGCGTGGAAGCAGCTTACGGCTATGACGGCCGCTATTTGCTGAAAGTGGATATGGGCTATTCCGGGTCGGAGCAGTATGCACGCGAAAACCGCTTTACCGCCACGCCGGCCGTTTCCGCCGGATGGGTTCTGTCGAACGAAGCGTTCATGAAATCGACGTCCGCTTACCTGACCTTCCTGAAGCTGCGGGCTTCCTGGGGCAAGGCGGCCAACGACCTGTCGAACCTCGGACGGTACATCTATCTGGACAATATTGCCCTTGGAATCGACGGCGTTGTAAGCGAAGGACAGGCGGCCAATCCCGACCTGACCCCCGAAATCTCCGTCAAGCAGAATTACGGAATTGACGTAACCCTGTTCAACAGCCTGTCGCTGACGGCCGACGTGTTCCGGGAGAAGATGACGAACATGGTATCGACGGCCACGGCGATTACGCCCACTTACCAGGGAATCCCGCTGGGCAATTTCCCGCGTACCAATACCGGCGTCTTTGAAAACAAAGGGTATGAACTCTCGGCCGACTTTGCGAAGCAAATCAACAGCGATTTCTCCTTCAGCGTGGGCGGCTGGCTGGCATACGCCAAAAACAAAGTGATCTACAACGACGAGAGCGAACGCGCCGAAGATTTCGCCTACCGGAAAAGAACGGAAGGCTTCTCCGTAGGGCAGACGTTCGGCTATCTGGTGGACGACCTTAACGGCAACGGGTTTTTCAACAGTCAGCAGGAACTGGACGGAAGCGGTCTCGTATATGAAATCGGCGCGCCGCGGGTAGGCGACCTGAAGTATCGCGATCTGAACAGCGACGGCATCATCAATGACAAAGACCTCGCACCGCTTGGCTCCGGCAATATCCCGCGGTATTACTATGCGTTCCATGCGAAAGCCGTTTTCCGGGACTTCGACCTGAACGTCCTGTTCCAGGGAATCGCCGACTATCATGCGATTGACATGAGTGTCGGCCGCACGGAGTACAGTTACGAGGGCGTGTACAGCGAATGGCACAAACAGGCGTGGACGGCCGAACGCTATGCCGCCGGCGAGAAAATCACCTATCCGGCGCTGGCCACCAGGGTCAATGCCAATCACCAGGCCAACAGTTTCTTCCTGGAAGACAGGTCGTACCTGCGGCTCAAAAACGTAGAGCTGGGATATACCTTCCCGGAAAACATCGCCAGGCTCATCCGCGCCGAAAAAATCCGGCTGACGCTGAGCGGGCAGAACCTGTTTACCCGGCATAAACTGACGACTGACGAATACGGGCCGGAGGGAAACTACTTCTCAATTCCCGTGTACAAACTGTATAATATCGGATTAAGTGTTAAATTTTAATATGGAATAACTATGAAAAAGTATATTATCTTCCTGTTCATCGTCCTTGACGCTGGTTTCATCACTTCGTGCAACGACCTGCTGGAACTCCAGAACGATGGACGGATCACAATGGATGAAGTTTTTAAAACGCGGGCGGGCGTGCTGGGGTATCTCGCCTCCTGTTATAACTATCTATACTATCCCGGTATCAATCGGTCGTCCCTGACGGACGATGCGCAGGACGCCGATGGCATTTACGGTAATTCGCTGTCCAGTTACTGGTATGCGAACGGATTTTCGGCCGCTTTTTTCTACTCTGTCGACGGCCAGCCCTGGGTGTCCTATTACGAGGGGATTCGCAAGTGCAACGTGTTCCTGGCCAATATGGCGAATGTGACTACGGCAACGGTTCCGTCCACGGAAGCCGAACTTACGTCGTGGGTAGCGCAGGCGCACACTTTGCGGGCGTTCTACTACCTGCAGCTGATCAAGCGTTACGGCGCTGCGCCCCTGATCACGGAAACCTACGGGATCACCCATGACTATTCGGGCGACCGGCGTGCGCCGGTCTCAGAGGTCGTCGCGCAAATCCTTGCCGACTGCGACGCCGCACTGTCCGCGCCGCTATTCTCCGACGGTTTTAATTATATGCGGAGATCGGGGGAGAGGCAGACCATGACCCGCGCGGTGGTACAGGCCATCCGCTCGGAAGCTGTTCTATACGCGGCCAGTCCGCTCTTTGACGACGGCGCCTACTCGTGGGCGGACGTGACCCGCATCACCGGGGAAGCCCTGTCCGGGTGCCTGGCCAACGGCTATGAACTGTTCCACGACACGCCGGCGCCCGAGATCGCCCAGAACGCATATGCCCTCTATTTCATCACCCGCTCCGACGAGCAGCAGGCGTATGACAGGGAAACTATCTGCCGCGGACAGACGGTAACCGTCTGGCAGAGCGCAGGTATGCCTTCTACCCCGGGACAGGTCACTGCCGGGCCTTGCCCGACGCAGGAACTGGTGGACTGCTACGAGATGCAGGCTACGGGCGAACCTCCGATCACGGGATATACGGACGCGGCTCATTTGCAGCCTGTCGTCAATACGGTTTCGGGATATAACCCCGCCAAGCCGTATGAGGGACGCGATCCGCGCTTCTACGCCTCCATCTACTACAACGGGGCGCCCCGTCAGCTGGGCGAGGCCGGGTTGGGACGCGACGACCATTTCCCGCTGACGTTCGAAACGTCGGGAAACAACGTCATTGTAACCCTGCAGGACGACGGCTCTTACCGTATCGAAACGATCGGCGGCGACCCGTTCCTCATGACTTCCGCCCTGGGTAGCAGTCTGAATGCGCCTTCCGGCGGCTCCGTCTTAGTCCGTATGGAATACAGGGCGCCCGGGACGGTCAGTGATGCGGAGTTTTTCTTCGCCAGGCCCTGGCCGGAAGGAGGCGTGGAAACGGGAGCGATTCTTACCTTCCCCGAAGCCGCCGACTGGACGCCCTGGGAACTGAATATTACCGGCTGGGCGGAAGCGTTCGCATGGGGCGCCGCAGATCACAGACTGCGCTTTGACGTGGGGCCTGACGGCGGCGCTGTTATCGACGTGCGGAACCTGGAGGTCGTCGTGCAAACATATCTGACGCCTTTGCCTCCGTTAGAAACATATGTCGGCGCTACGGACGGGATTACCGCTACCGACCGGCGTACTACCCGCACGGGCTATTACCTGCGGAAATACAACAACTGGAAGTCGGGACGCGACAACGACGCCGATGGCGAAGTGCGCCTCTTCCGGCTGGCCGAACTGTATTTGAACTTCGCCGAAGCGGCGTACCGGTCAGCCGGCCCGGACGCCGTGATTGACCTGGGGAACGGAATCTCAATGAGCGCCCGTGACGCCGTCAACGCCGTCCGTGCACGGGCCGGAATGCCGCCCTTCCCGGCCGGCATGACCGGAGAGGCCTTCGAAAAGAAGTATCGCAACGAGCGTCGTGTGGAACTGGCTTTTGAAGAGCATCGCTACTTCGATGTGCGCCGCTGGAAGATACTCGAACAGTCGGAACGCTATGTCACCGGTATGCGCATTACGCAAAGCAGCGACGACTTCGACTATGAGCGTATCGGCTTTGAGAGGGCTTCAGGGATAGAGAAGTATTATTTCTATCCCCTTGAGCTAAGTGAAGTGAATAAAATGCAGGAGCATACCGGCGTCAACTGGCAGAATCCCGGATGGAACTGAGAAATTTTGAACAGTTTCTCCGGTGTCTCGTCAGGGATACAAGATAAAATGTCCAATTATAAATTTAATAACAGAATGCCTATGGAAAAAAACAGAATGAACAAATGACAGCAAAACGACCGGAAAACGCGGGTATCGTTTTCCGGTTGTGTCGACCTTAGCACATGAGAAATACCTTAAAAACCAATTTTTAATTAACTATATTTGATATGACAAACACAATTATGAACGGCATGAAAAATGCCAAACTGAAAAAACTTGTAAAGATCATGACGCTGTCCGCTTTTCTCCTGATAACGGGACTCGGGACGGCAAGCGCCCGGGGCGGTGATTCGCAGGAATCGCTCGAACGGCAGCAGAGTAAGAGCCGAATCACCGGAACGGTCGTCGACCGGATGGGTGAACCGGTGATCGGAGCGAACGTAGTGGAAAAAGGTGTCGCCACCAATGGAACTACTACCGATGAGGACGGTAAGTTCAGTCTGAATGTATCACAGGGGGCGACGCTGGTCGTATCCTATATCGGATATGTGACGCAGGGAGTCGCCGTGATGGACCGAACACAGTTGCAAATCACCCTGGAGGAAGATTCGCAGTCGCTGGATGAAGTGGTCGTCGTCGGCTACGGTACGCAGAAGAAGGTGAACATTACCGGCGCCGTAGCTACGGTTACACCCAAAGTGCTGGAGAGCCGTGCGGTGTCGCGTGTGAGTCAGGCGTTGCAGGGCCAGGTTGCGAATCTGAATATTTCGTCGAGCGACGGAAAGCCTTTCTCCACACAGGAAATTAACATCCGCGGCTATACGGGCTTCGGAAGCCTTGGCGGGCCGCTGATCGTAATTGACGGCATTCAGGGCGGGGATATCAACAACCTCAATCCGGAGGATGTAGAAAGCATTACGGTACTCAAAGACGCCGCATCGGCCGCCATCTACGGATCAAGCGCGCCTTACGGAGTCATACTGATTGAAACCAAAAAAGGAATGGCGCATGGAAAGCCGGCCATCCGGTACAGCAACAATTTGAACTGGAAATCTATGGCCGCAAAGCCGGATATTGTTTGGGACATCAGGAATATGGAGAGGCAGAATGAATATGCAGCAAACAGTATGGCGAATAAGCCTTACGATGATTATCGATTGCAGTGGATGCGTGATTACATGGCAGGCAATTCGACGTCCTGGCGCATGTCGCTGGCGGGAGATTATTGGGATAGTATACCCACGACGGATATGTGGGATGTGAACTTCAAAGACGCTCAATTTTCAAATCAGCACACGTTGTCGGTTTCGGGCAGTATGGGCAAGTCGTCGTATTATATCGGACTCGGTTACCTGAATAATGAAGGTATGCTGAAATTTTCCGAAGATTCATATAACCGGTACAATATCAGGGCAAACATTTCTTCGCAAATAACCGACTGGCTGAAGTTCAATTTCCGCAGCAGTTTTTCGCGTGAAGAGGTGTATTATAAAGGCGCCGGTAATTTCTGGGGCGACGGCGACGGTCTTATTGCCTTAGCCCTTCGTTGGGGCGCTCTCGCTAATCCGAGAAACGACATAACCGGAGAGGAAGGCATTAACAGGGAATTTCGCGATGGCGGAGAAAACAGAAGCACAACAAACGACCCCGTACTGACCGGCGAGTTTGTCATAACGCCTCTTAAGGACTGGGAGATCGTTGCCAACTACACGCATAATGAGAGAAATGCACGGTCAAGCCAAAGTGTTTTACAGTACTACAACATTCTGCCTTCAGGTATTAAACAACCCAGCACCACGACTACCTCGTGGAGTACGGATGAATCCTACAATTTACATTCTGTGGTAAACGTTTCCACGTCTTACGGTAAATCGCTCCATAACCATAACTTTAAGGTTATGGCCGGTTTTACGCAGGAATTTTACGATAACTACAGTTTAAATCAGAGTGTAAATTATCTGCTGTACCAGGACCTCCCGTCTTATTCACTGGCCTACGGAGACCCGGGGACAGGACAGGGAAGGGATCAGTTAGCGATACGCGGCTGGTTCGGGCGTCTCAACTACAATTACAGGGAGAAATACCTGCTTGAATTAAACGGACGCTATGACGGCACATCGCGTTTTCTGGAAAATGTGCGCGACCAGTTCTATCCGGGCGGTTCGGTCGGATGGATTGTTTCGCGCGAAGACTTCTGGGAACCGTTGAACCCGACGTTCAATCTGCTTAAATTCCGTGGTATATGGGGGCAGTCAGGCGACCAAAGTCCGGTCGGCTGGTATCCTTTCTACCCGTCACTGTCGGTTACCGTTCCGAAAGGGAACAACTACTACCTGGAAGGTACGCGCCTGGCAGCCGTATCGCTGCCGGGACTGGTTGACCCCACGCTCACGTGGATTACAACGACGTCGCTTGATTTCGGCGTTGATTTGGGCTTTCTCAACAACCGCCTGAATATCACCTACGACTGGTACACCCGTAAGATGGACGATTACATCGGACCTGCCGAGCCGCTGCCGGCATTTCTGGGGACAGGCGCTCCACAGCGTAACTCCACGGCCGTAAAAACAACCGGATGGGATCTGACCGCCGAATGGCGCGACCGCATCGGCGAGGTCCGTTACGGTGCACGCCTCGTACTGGGCGACTACAAGGGCGTTGTGGTGAAGTATCCCAATGAGACCAACTATCTCGGCAGTTGGTATGAAGGCCAGGTGATGGGCGAGATCTGGGGCTACGAGAGCAACGGGCTGTTCAAGTCGGAAGAAGAGATCGCTTCGGCGCCGTCGCAAAGCCTGTTCTGGAGTAAGTGGACGCCGGGCGACGTGCGTTATGAAGATTTGGACGGGAACGGAAAGATTGATTACGGTTTGAATACGCTTGACGACCATGGCGACCGGAAAATAATCGGTAACAGCACGCCGCGTTATACGTATGGAATAACGCTTGATGCGGCCTGGAGAGGTTTTGACGCGACCGTCTTTTTCCATGGCATAGGGAAACGGCAGGTGTGGACGGATAACTCTCTGTTCTGGGGAAAGAGCGGCGACGCGTCACTTTTACAGGAATGGCAGGTGAACGAAATCTGGAACCCGGAAAACCCGGATGCCTATTTACCGAAAGGGTACCTGTATGACGGCCAGGACGGCAAAAACCATCAGGTGTCAACCCTCTACCTTCAAAACGCTGCCTACCTGCGGCTGAAAAACCTGCAAGTCGGTTATACCGTGCCCGCTACCCTGACGAAGAAGTTCCACTGCAGCAACCTGCGTGTTTACGTCAACGGCGAGAATGTGATGCAGTTTATGAACAAACATTTGAAGTACAACGACCCGGAATATGCAGGCAACGCAGGCGCCTATCCGAACTGGCGAATCTGGTCTGCGGGTATAAATATTTCTTTTTAATGAACGATAAAACAGTAAGGATATGAAAAATCTATATAATATCATAATAGGGTTCATGGGATTGTTTGGCATTTTGACATCCTGTAACGACGGATTTCTTGATCGCACGCCTATGAACGCCATCAATGACGGTGGTTTTTGGACATCGGTTGCCGACATAAAGATGTACGCCAACAACTTTTACATGCAGACAGCATTGATGCCGGCTTATGAAGGTTGGTTTGGAGGATATCTTGTCGGGGAGCCGACGCTGGGAGCAGATGATCTCGTAGCAACTAATTACAATCGGCAGATGAACGGCGAAAATATATTGCCCGGCTCGGGTGGCGACTGGTCGGCAGGCGACTGGTGGCAACTGCGCAACATCAACTATTTCTTTTCGAAAGTCGGGGAGGTAGAAGCCTCTTTCGACGAATACAAGCAATATGTGGGCGAAGCGCTTTATTTCCGCGCCTGGTTTTATTACAACAAGTTGCAACGGTTCGGCGATGTACCGTATACCGACAAACTGGTAGAGATCGGTTCGGACGAACTGTATTTGCCGCGCACTCCGCGCAACGAAGTGGTCGACCATATACTGGTCGACTTAGATAACGCGATCGAATATCTTCCCGCACGCGCCGGAGCGGCATGGAACGGGCGTATCACGAAAGAGGCTGCGCTACAGTTCAAATCGCGCGTGGCGCTGTTTGAAGGCACTTGGGAAAAATACCACGCCATTAAGAATACGGCGTTTAAGGTATCCGGTTCCGACGGGACGAAGTTTCTCCAGGCGGCAGCCGATGCGGCCGGCGCATTGATAGACCTTTCGGAGCAGAACGGCTATCCGGGGCTTGATAACGTCGGCGCCGACTGGGGGTACAAGAACGTGTTCGCCCAAGACGATTATACGAACTCGAAGGAAATCATGGTATGGCGAAAATACGTCTGGGGAGAGATTACAAATACCCATGTCTATGTCAACAGGCTAAGTACGGATAGGGGATTGACGAAAAGCCATGTGGACTACTACCTCTGCACCGACGGAAAGCCTGCATCGGTATCGCCGCTCTATCAGGGCGACCATACGCTACTGGACGCGGTTACCAACCGCGACCCGCGTCTGGTACAGAGTATTTGGTTTGACGACGGACGCCACTACTTTACAGACTGGGGAAATGTAAAAAGATACTGGAAATTCCCGCGTGTAAGCGGTGCTGAGGTAAGCGAAATTACGGGGTATTGCTGGTTCAAATTTGCTGTTATGGATTATGATCTGAATTCGCATTTTACGTCGGAGTGCCAAACGGCTTTCATTATTATGCGTTATGCGGAAGCCCTGTTGAACTATGCGGAGGCGAAAGCCGAACTCGGTACGATTACGCAGAGCGATATAGATAAAACCATCAATCTGTTGCGTGACCGCGTAGGCATGCCTCATTTGAATCTGTCCGATATCGCAACCGACCCGAACTGGATGTTTAAGGATATATCTCCCGTATTGCAGGAAATACGTCGCGAACGTCAAATAGAATTGGTCGGCGAAGGCTTCCGTCATTGGGATTTGTTCCGCTGGGCTGCCGTAGATGAAGTGATGATCGGCAAACGTCCCTACGGCGCTTACAAGCAGCAGTTCGTAGATATGAAAGACGAGATTGAATCCGTCAATGTCTCCTTATACGACGATATTGTGAATGCGGATGCGAATGAAGACGGCTATTTCGACCCGTATAAAAAGTTCGGTTTTGATGGTTATCATTTCAATTTGGGTCGCGATTATCTCAGTCCGCTGCCTGTCGACCAGCTCGTGCTGAATCCGGCATTGACGCAGAATCCGGGGTGGTAGTTTTTTCGGTTTGCCCGGTACCGGGTAGAGACGCGGTGCATCGCGTCTCTACAATTGCCGGTGCAACAATCTGAATAATCAATGAACAGGATCATATAATGAACGGAACGAAAGGGATCTACGGGTTGACCGTATTTGTGTGCATCACGGTTTTTATGCAGATTGTGTACAGATACGATTTGATGTACAGGGAGCAGTTACAGCTGTTTCTGTTTACGACCCCTTACGCCCTTGAAACGGTCATGCAGCCGGGCGGTTTGTCGCTTTACGCAGCACGCTTTTCTGTTCAGTTTTTCCTCTTACCGGTAGCCGGACCTTTGATAACGGCATTGTTGGCGGTCGCTGCCGGCTTGCTGACTCATGCCGTTCTTGACCGGATCAACCGTTCGGCGATCAATTACATGTTTGGCGCCGTACCCGTATGTTTTGTAATAGCTCTTCATATTGATTATAATTACAACATGCAGGGTACGGTCGCCATTCTGTTTATGCTCTTTGCATTGCTTGTTTATACGGGAATACGCCGGCGCTGGCGGCGTTTCGTTGCGGGACTGCTTCTGATCCCGACGCTATACTTCGTTGCAGGCGCTATCTTTTCACTCTTTACCCTGCTGGCTTTGCTTTGGGAGTTCCTGAAATGCAAACCGCGAAATGATTCGGTATTGCTTTATATTCCCGTTGCCGCATTGATTGGCTTCCTGTCGTTATATGCGGGGTCGAAAGGCCATCTGAAGTTTATCATGATGCCGGATGCTTATTACCATATTAAGTTGCAAAGCATGACTTTGTATTGTCTCTGGCTTTCTTTCCCGGCCATCATACTGCTTCAACAATTGACGGCAGCGTTCGCTAAAAGGCTGCCGGTCTTCCGTTTTCCGCTCGCGGCCATGCTTGCGGCAACGGCAATCGTCGCCTTTCTTTTGCTCTACAAACAGCATGACAAACGACTGATGCCTGAAAAAACCCGTCAGGATTACTTCCTGCGAAATTGTATGTGGGATCGTATTATAGAAACGTTTAACGCGGATAAAAGCGATATCGCAATGATGAATGTACTGAATCTGGCGCTTGCACAAAAAGGGCTGCTCGGAGATAAAATGTTCGCATACGGACAGGACGGGCATCAGACTCTCATCTGCGAGTACGACCGTTCCCATATACTGGCGATAACCCTGAGCGACATTTATTATCACATCGGGGATATTGGCTCGGCTCAACGCTATGCCATGGAAGGGATGACGGCGTCGTATCAATACGGTAATGTGAGGCTGCTGCAGCGGCTTGCCGAAACAAACCTTCTCTTCGGCGAATACCGCGCAGCCGAAAAGTACGTTGCCATGCTCGAACAAACGCTTTTCTACAGGACGAAAGGTCGTGAATACCACAGGATGCTCTATAACGACAATGCTGTTGAACGCGACTCCGTCCTTGGGTTCAAGCGCAAATCGCTTATACACGACGATAAATATGCACTTTCATACAGCACCTCCGACCTGTTTGAACAGCTTGCCATCAGTAATCCGTCCTGTAGCCTGCCGGTACAATACCTGCTTGCCATGAGGCTCGCCAACAGGGAAATGAATGTTTTCAGAACGCTGCTGGACAAATATTACGGTACGGAAATACTTCCATCGCTGGGAAAAAACCAGCAGGAGGCCGTTATGGTTATGGCAATGGACGACCCTGCCTCCCGGACGAAATACGGCGTAAGCCGCCGGACGGCAGACCGGTTCATCTCTTTCAGCCGTAAGATGGAAATCAGCCGGTTACTGACCGGCGCCGAAGAAAAGGCGGAGGTCAGGAAAGAAATCCGGCAACTTTTTGGAGATACCTGCTGGTATTATTTATTATTCACCGATTCGGGAAAGAAATGAAACAGATAATTTATATCTTATCAATCTGCGGGCTTTGCGCCTGCTCATCGGGAGACGGATTTTCGGGTTCTTCCGGCGACGAAACCGGTATCTTTCCGGATTATGCCGGCATCACGGCGCCGGTGAATATAGCGCCGCTGAACTTTTCCGTCCTGAATCGTCAAAAGGCTGCGGCGGTTTTCACTTGCGGAGGATACAGCTTTAAACTTTCATCCGACCGCAGGGGCCGCTTCGTCATTCCTCCGAAGAAATGGCGGAAACTGCTGGAACAGGCAAAAGGCCATCAGTTTGATGTAAAAGTCCGTATCAAAGGCGCAGAAGAACAATTATTCAGTATATTTGTAGCCGAAGAACCGGTGGATGAATATATTGCATACAGGCTGATAGAACCCGGATATGTGGTTTACAACCGGATGGGTATTTATCAGCGCGATTTACAGTCATACCGCCAAAGCGTCATACTGGAGAACGAAATGACCGGCGACGGCTGTATGAACTGTCATTCGTTCTGCTGCGGCAATCCCGACCGTATGATGTTTCATTTGAGACAGTATCATGCGGGAACCGTTCTGATTGACGGCGACCGGATTGAATTTCTGAACACGACGACCGGCCAAACGATTTCGCCCCTGGTCTATCCCTCGTGGCACCCGTCGGGACAGTTCATCGCGTTTTCCGTCAATACTACGGAACAGATTGTTCACCAGCAGCAGCGGGTGGAAGTTTTCGACAAACAATCGGACGTGGTGGTTTACGATGTGCAGGACAAAACGATCCTGGCCTCGCCGCTGACATTTTCGGAATCAAGCCTCGAGACATTTCCGGCTTTTTCGCCCGACGGACGGACGCTTTACTTTTGCAGCGGTAAGAGTTGCGCGATACCTGATTCCACGCCTCAGTTGAAATATCATCTGTGCAGTGTGGCTTTCGACCCAGCGACAAAGATGTTTGGCGACCGGGCGGATACGTTGTACAATGCGGATACAAACGGGATGAGCGTTTCCTTCCCGCGCATCTCGCCCGACGGACGCTTCCTGGTATGCACGCTTTCGTCGTACGGCACGTTCCCCATCTGGCATAAAGATGCCGATTTGTACCTTATTGACCTGCAAACAGGTGAAGGAAAATACCTGGAAACAGTCAACAGCGACGATACGGAATCGTACCATTCCTGGTCGTCGAACAGCCGGTGGCTCGTGTTTAGCAGCCGTCGCCTCGACGGGCTGTATACGAGACCGTATTTCGTGTATATCAACGGGAACGGTGAAGCGGCAAAACCATTCCTGCTTCCCCAGAAAGAGCCTGAAACGTATTATCAGTCGCTGCTTAAATCGTACAATATACCCGAATTTATTACGGGGAAGGTACGCAACAGAGCTTACCGGATGATGCGTATGACGGAAGACAGTACAACAGCAGAGAATATAACATTTGAATTAAGAATTAAGAATTAAAAATTAAAAGAGAGAGTATGAAGCAGTTATTTACAATCATTGGGGCGATGGCATTGCTGGGAGCGATGCTGTTGTTGACAGTAAGCGTTTCGGCGCAGGAGAGGCATAAGGTGGAAGACCGTTTTTTTTCGTTACTTCCAAACTCCATACGTTTGAAAGGTTATCTGGAGAACGACATTCAAAAATCTATTGAACACTGGAACAAAGGCGTTGTGCCGTATGCGGCGTTTGTGGATTTCTTCCGTAACGGCAAACATCAGTTTGCCGTAGGGGAGATGTGGGGCAAAGCTGTCCGTTCGGGCTGCATGTTCTACCGCTACACGCAGGATCCGGAATTGAAGCGGATCATGCAGCAGACCGTAGAGGATATCCTTACCACCGAGCGCAGCAACGGCAGTATCAGTTGCGAGCAGGTCAATCTGCAGCCGAACGACGGTGGCGGCGACCTGTGGGAGCGCAAGTATGTGATGCTCGCCATGGAAGAATACTACGATTGGGTCCATCCCGACCCGCGCGTGCTGCAAAGCCTGAAAAGGCAGGCCGACTGTATCATCGGCCAGATAGGCTATCCTCCTAAAATCAGCATCCTTGAGCAGGGCTGGAGCGCCACAGGCATCGAATCAAGCAGCCTGCTGGAACCCTTTATGCGCCTGTACGGGATGACGGGCGAGTCGCGTTACCTTGAGTTTGCCAACTATATCGTGGATAACGGCGCTTCAAAAGGGAGCAATATTTTTACGCAGGCGATCGACAACGTACTGCCCGCCGAGATGGGTCTGCCCTATCAGAAGGCCTACGAGATGACTTCTGTTTTCGAGGGACTGGTTGAATACTTCCGCGCTACGGCCGAGCCACAGTGGAAACAGTCGGCGATGAATTATTTCCGTAATGTGAACGAACGCGAGATCACCGTTGTGGGCAATGGCGGAGGCGGTCTGGCTATCGGCGGCGAGTGCTGGAGTAACATGGCGTTCGATCAGGCTGACCCGGAAATAAAGCGCATGATGGAGACCTGCGTAGGCGTTACCTGGATGAAGTATTGCAGTCAAGTGCTTCGTCTGACAGGCGACCCTGCCGCAGCCGACGCAATTGAAAAGTATGTTTACAACGGGCTGATCGGCGCCATGAAACCGGAAGGCGACGGCTTCAGTTACGCCAATCTGCTCAATGGCCGGAAAGTAACCGACGAAGGCTGGGGACAGCATTTCGGCGACCTGCATGTTACCTGCTGCAATCTCAACGGGCCGATGGGGCTGGCGTATATTCCTTTTGTAGCCGTGATGAACTCGGCGGAAGGTCCGGTGATAAACCTGTACAATGCCGCCGAGGTCAATATGCAAACGCCGGCGAACAGTCCGCTCAGGCTGTCGCTTGAGACCGACTATCCGCAATCGGGGAAAATACTTGTAAGGGTTGAGCCGGCCAAAGCTGAAAAATTTACCCTGCGTTTACGTATTCCGGCATGGAGTTCGCTGACGTCGGTAAAAGTGAACGGAGCAGGCCGGAAGGTCAAAGCAGGCGAGTATCTTGTCCTAGACCGTCAGTGGAAAGCGGGCGACCGCGTGGAAATAAGTTTCGACATGCGATGCCGCGTGATCGATTCTCCGTACGGCGTCAGTCGAAAAGGGGATAACCGTCAGGCGGTCATCTACGGGCCGACCGTTCTTGCCCGCGATGAAAACATGGACAAAGATTACAGTCAGCCGGTCGTTATCAAAGCCGACAAGTTGGGTCTGGTCAAAGTTGTCAAAACGAAACCGATGCTCGAAGGTACACGCATGGAATTTATCGTGCCGACAACGACAGGAACCATCCGCATGATGGATTACGCTTCGGTTAACAACTGGGACGATTCGCATATCTGTACATGGCTGCCGAAAGAATGAGAAAGAATTTTAAACACAATAAAACTATTTTAAAATGAGAAAAGTACGAATTTTGATGCTGCTGCTGGTTGCCGGCAGTATGGCGTATGGCCGGGAATATCACGTCTCGACGAAGGGCAACAATATGGAAACGGGAAACGAGTCACAGGAGAGTGGTCAGGCGTATGTTGGGCCGCGAGTAGTAACCCCCGCAACAGAATGTAATGCGCCGCCTTCCGACGCGATCGTTCTTTTCGACGGGAAGAATTTTTCGGAATGGCAAAGCGTTGGAGGAGGCAACGTTAAATGGAAAATCGAAAACGGCGCTATGACCGTAACCGAAGGCAGCATTGAGACGAAGCGGTCGTTTGGCGACATACAGTTCCACATCGAGTGGCGGGTTCCTGCCGATGTGCAGGGCGAAGGTCAGGACAGAGGCAACAGCGGGATTCATTTTCAGCGTCTCTACGAAGTGCAGATTCTCGACTGTTACGAAAACCGGAATCCTACGTATATCGACGGCACGGCCGGGAGCATTTACACGCAAAGCCCCCCGCTGGTTAATTCCTGCCGCAAAGCCGGCGAATGGCAAAGCTATGACGTCGTCTATATGGCTCCGCGATTTAATCCCGACGGAACGGTTGAAATCCCCGCCCGTATAACCGTGTTTCAAAATGGCGTGCTGATTCAGAATAACTTCATTCTTAAAGGCACCACATACGACCAAAGCGGATACAAACCGCACGACAAACTGCCTCTTCAACTTCAAGACCACGGACATGCCATCAGTTTTAGAAATATCTGGATCAGGGAACTTTGAAAGAACCTTGACAGATCAAATAACATTTAAAATGAAAAGATTAAATTTATTTTTAGTATTAACATGCTGCATGCTTGCAAGCGTGCAGGGAAGTATCAACATGCCTGCCGTATTCGGAGACAACATGGTATTGCAGCGGCAGAGCGAAGTAACGGTATGGGGCGCCCATACGTGCGACTGGAGGCTTACGGTACCGGAAATACGTGTAACCGGCAGCTGGGCGCCTCTCGACACCGCTGTTGCCGAATATACTATGGACGGACACTGGAAGGCCAAAATCCGTACGGGCGCTGCAGGTGGTCCTTACACATTGAAAATTTTTTCGTCGTTGAACGAAACGGTTGAATATAAAAATGTGATGCTTGGCGAGGTATGGCTGTGCAGCGGACAGTCGAATATGCACTGGTGGATGAGTTCCGTGAACGCTACCGGAAAATATAACGATGAGATAGCAGGGGCGACAAAACAGTCGGATATACGTATTTTCGACGTTCCCCTTATTGGCGCCGAATATCCTCAGAACGACTGCGACGCCTCGTGGGAGGAATGTTCTCCTAAAACGCTGGAAAGTACCAGCGCCGTGGCGTATTTTTTCGCCCGTCATCTGAAAGACGCGCTCGGTGTACCGGTAGGTATTATTGTGTCGGCATGGGGCGGAACGTGTTTCGACGTCTGGACGTCGAAAGAGTTGATATACGGCAATCCTTCGCTGAAAGCGTCGTTTGATGCTTCGCATCCCGACGGTCCGCCCTGGCCTGCAGATGCCGGCGGCCTGTACAATGCGATGATTCATCCGCTGGTTCCGTTCCATATAGCTGGCGCTATATGGTATCAGGGCGAATCAAACGTAGGCAGGTATCAAACGTATGCCGAAGGGATGAAAACAATGATTACCGGATGGCGGAAATCCTTCGGCAAAGAGTTTCCTTTTTATCAGGTGCAGATAGCCCCTTTCCGTTATAATACGCCACACAACGAGGCGGCGTTGCTTCGCGAGCAGCAGGAACTGGCTACCGTTATTACGCCGAAAACAGGAATGGTTGTCGTTTCCGATTTGGTGGAAAATGTCGGCGATATCCATCCGACCGACAAGTTGAATGTCGGCAAACGCCTGGCCAATCTGGCGCTCGGAGATACTTACCGGCAACCGCTTGCCGAATACAGAAACCCGACGTTCGGCAGGTTGACGGTAGAAAAAGGCAAGGCTGTCGTTTCGTTCAATCATACGGGAACCGGCTTGATATGCAGGGATAAAAAAGTGGAAGGGCTGAAGATTGCCGGCGCCGACGGCGTATATTACGACGCCGACGGGACATTAAAGAACGACAGACTGACGGTATCGTCGCCTCATGTAAAAGAGCCTGTATCGGTAACATACTGCTTCGACGACACTACCTTCGGCAACCTGTTTACAAAGGGCGGCCTGCCGGTAGCGCCGTTCCGCAGCGACCGGACGGGCTTTCCCGAAGCGTATGAACTGTCGGCTCAGGAGCGTAAATAAACATAGTTTCTAATTACTAATTTTTTAATTTTTAAAACATGACAAATCAAATTTCAAGAAGAGAATTTCTTCAAAAGAGCGGAGTAGCCGCTCTTGGATTGACCGTCATTCCGGGTTTTGTTGCAGGCAAAAGCATTAGCGGGCAAACAGCCCCGAGCGATAAGTTAAATATCGCTGTTGTGGGAATCGGAGGCATGGGAAATGCCAATATCGGCGCCGTCAGAGGTACGGAAAATATCGTCGCTTTGTGCGATATTGACTGGAAGTACGCGAAAGGAGTTTTTGACGAAAATCCGAAAGCCAAACGTTACTGGGACTGGCGCAAGA
>JAISEZ010000110.1 GCA_031263835.1 Tannerella sp. | reverse complement strand
AAACAGCTCGGTCTCTACCGCCATCCGGTCGTGATACTGAACACAAACCGCTATTACGACCCCCTGTTCGCGCTGTTCCGGCAGGCGGCAGACGAGCAGTTTCTTCCTGTCCGTCCGGCATCGCCCCTCTGGCTTGAAGCCCGGACGCCGGAAGAAGCCGTGGAGATGATTTTAAGAAATCAGTAGTTAGTAGTTAGTAGCTAGTAGATAGTAGAATGAAATGTCGGATACTGTACAGGCTTTTATTCAGGCGCATGTCGGGGATGATATACCTGCGCTGCTGCTTTCCGCCGCACGCTATCCGGGAGTAGATGTGCCCTTTGCGGCGGAGCAAATCGCCGCACGCCGGCAGATTCGTGATAAGCTGCCGGCATGGTATGCGGACAGCCGGCTGGTCTTCCCTTCGAAAACGGCGGCCGAACAGTGTTCCTCGGAACGGACAGCCCGTTACAAGCTTCGCCTGCTGGACGGGGAAAGACACCTTTGCGACCTGACCGGCGGACTGGGCGTTGATGCGTATTATTTTGCGCAAAAGGCGGAACGGGTGACGTACGTGGAGCCTTCCCGGACTTGTTTTGAGGCGGCCATGTACAATTTCTCCCTGTTGCAGGCCGGCCATATCGGAGGATTGCCGACCCGGGCGGAAGAAGCATGGGCGAGCGTGGCGGACGTGGACGTGTTTTACGTCGATCCGTCGCGGCGCAGGGAGGGTACACGTTTTTTCGCCCTGCAGGACTGCGAGCCGGATTTGACGGAACTCCTGCCTCTGCTTCTGGGTAAAGCGCCCAAAGTGATTGCAAAACTGTCGCCGATGCTGGATATCCGTCATACGCTGTCCCTGCTCTCCGGGGCGACGGCGGTGCATGTGGTTTCGGTACGGAATGAATGTAAGGAACTGCTGTTCGTGTGGCAGCGGGATGCCGGTGCGCCGGAACCGGAGATTCACTGCGTGAATTATACGGCGGACGGAACGGAACAGGCGTTCCGGTTTTCGCTCGCGGAAGAGCAGCGCTGCACGGCCCCGCTATGCGAACAGGTAGGGACGTATCTGTACGAGCCGAATGCGTCCATCCTGAAAGCCGGAGCCTGCAAGCAGACAGCCCTGCGAACGGGCGCCGGCAAGTTACATGTGCACAGTCATCTGTATACTTCGGATACGTTGATAGCCGGTTTTCCCGGACGGGCGTTCCGGGTCAGGGAAGTGATTCCGTTTCACGGCAAGACGTGCCGGACAATCGCCCGCCACCTCCCGCAGGCCAACGTGTCTGTCCGCAATTTCCCCCTGACGGTAGACGAACTGCGCAAACGCACCCGCATAGCCGAAGGAGGAGACTGCTATCTGTTTGCCACAACGCTGGCCGGCAATGAAAAAGTCCTGATCTGCTGCGAAAAAGCCGAAGCATTAGTGATTAATGATACGTCTTGTCCGCGTACGGTATAATTGTTGTCTACTAACAACTATACTGTTCGCGGCATGGCTTTGTGCATGAAGATAAAAAATAAAGTAACTACTCAGGTACTATCCGCACATTCGATGTCGGCGAGACATTTAGAAAAAAAAGTTTTTCAGATGCTCATCGTTTATTTAATTTAGATATGTATTTACGCCCTTGACAAAATCAATTTTGAATATCCTGTCCGCTTTCACATCGGATTTTCGCATGTGTTCAATCAGGATGTCGCGTGTAATATAACGGTCGTCAATCCTGTTGTCGCGAATCAGCGTCTCCCGGCAACCGTCCAGCAGAAAAGCGGATTTTTGCCACGTATAGGGCGGGTAGGTATCCGTTTTTATCACTTCGTTTTCGACAAATTGCAATCCCCTGACCGAACGCGCATGAACCAGAGGCGCATCGAAGACTTTGAATACGTTGTTGCGAATCACGACATGCCTGTGATAAGGCTCGGTCTTTTCGCTTAACGGCCGGTGCGACGGCGTAATCGTAATCACCGCTTCGCCCCACTCCCAGCGATTCCCGCTCCTGTTGCCCGAAGTCAGGCAGTCTTCAAACACGTTGTTGCGTATCTGAACGTTTGTATTTGCTCCGGATTCAAACCAGTGATCGATGTCGCCTTCAAGCAGAATGGCTGTACCTGCCGTGCGGAAATAGTTGTTTTCGATGATGACGTCCCCGGGCGTCGTCACCAAAATTCCGCGCGCACGGTGTTTCTTCAGTATCCTGCAGTTTCGCAGTTCCAGCGAGGCTGTCCACGTTTTGCTTTCCACAAAATCACCGGCTTTCGTTCCCCCGGGCAGCGCTTCCGTGAAAGCAATCCGGAACCCTGCAGGTTCATTTTCCCCGGATACGGGCGTGATGGATTCGACCGTCCGGATTTCACCGCGCTGTGCCGTTTCGCGATTGAGAAACCAGACTTCATCACCGGGCAGGTTGTAGCGACCGTCGGCCTTTACTTCAATCGTCCGGGCGTCGCGTATTTCCCGAATCACCACATTGCGTCCGTGCACATTGATGAAGTCATCGCCCTGGCCGGTGTGGGCGCAATTCTCTATCTTGATTACGCCTTTGCAGTTGATGAAATGCGACGCGTCGGCGACAATACTGAATACGCGCCCTTTTGCTTCGTTAGCGGTCATGGAGGTGTTGTCCAGCGTGATATTCTCGCTCATTTCGCCCAGCACGCCGTGGCTCAGGGCATGATAGACGGTCAGGTCTTTCAGCAGTGTATTCTTGCTGTGCCGTATCTGAATACCGTTGGTCAAATAGCGCGCATGGAACAGCGTAACATACGTGCCTTTGTCGGGTTTCATCTTCGGCTGTCCCCGGAAGCGGACAATGTCCCCGCCGCGTTCTTCGGCCTTTTGGTCAAAGATATTCCCCAGCGGATTGTCCCACGTCTGCGGGACGATTTCTTTCCGCTCTCCGTCGTACAGGTTGTTGTATGCCAGCGTGACCGGCAACTTCCAGCCCTCGCCGGTGAAGAAGATACGGTCTTTTTCGATATGATACGGATACTGCCGCCTGTCTATTTTCAAATCCAGATATTCGTCGGTAGCCTGCACAACCTCCGCCTGCGAGATGTACGGCCTGTCCCAGTCGACCGAGAAATTCCGGAACACAATGTTTTCACATGAATCTATCAGGGCGATTTGCATGTTTCCATGGAAAACAAATTCCGATCCGTTTCCTTCGACCGTGATGTTTTTCAGACGTTTCAAATCAAAGCCGATCATCACGGCCCGACCGTCAGTACAACGGGACGGCCAGAAATCATACCGTCCCTTCGGAAATTCAATCACCGTCTCATCGGCTGCACTGCAGGCCTGTATGGCCTGTCTGACCGCCGGCAACACATCATTCCAACTGTCCGGCACGGCTCCGAAATCGGTGATGCGAAGCGTCTGCCGGGCGCTTGCCGTCATACTCATGAACAACAGGCATCCAAGAAAAAAAAGTCTACTTTTCATTGCGCAAATATATTAATAACTCATGTTACGCGCCGGTCGGAGTCCCGCAGGGAGGAGACCTTTTCCTGACGGGAAAAGACCTTTCCCCGATAGGGGAAGACTTTTTCCCGATGGGGGAAGACCTTTCCCCGATGGGGGAAAACTTTTCCCCGATAGGGGAAGACTTTTTCCCGATGGGGGAAAACTTTTCCCCGATAGGGGAAGACTTTTTCCCGAGGGGGGAAGACTTTTCCCCGATGGGGGAAGACTTTTTCCCGATGGGGGAAGACCTTTCCCCGATGGGGGAAGACTTTTTCCCGATGGGGGAAGACCTTTTCCCGACGGGGGAAGACCTTTCCCCTTCAGGGGAAAACTTTTCCCCGATGGGGACGAGACTTTGACTGATTTGCGTAACATGAGTTAATAATGCGAATCAGTAGTTAGTAGTTAGTAGGAGGCAGCCGGCGGAAAAGCCGCACATCTCCATATCGGGAAACGACAACAGGCGCTGCATCTGCCGGAACCATTTGATTTTGTATATGAACGAATGTATACATTCTACTATCTATTAACTACTGATTCGCATAATTCATAATTTATAATTCCGGGCCCCCGTTGGGTATCGGCCTCCCGTCACAGACTTCCCCCATCGAATCGCAACGGGAAAATATCCCAAAAAGCATGGTTATCAACTGCTCCCAACTGAAAAATCTTTTGTAATACCGGTCGCTGCCGCATTTGATTGCCAACCCCTCAAACTTCTCTTTGGGTATCAGTTTGATTATTTGTTTGAAGATCGGCTGACCGACTAAATTTTTTGTACTATCTTTGCCCATCGTCGTATAATTTATTATACAATTGCAAAAGTACAATTTTTCGGGCGATTCTTAACGGATCGCCCATTTTTTTGGAGAAGTGAATCGGATTTTTTTGTCGGTCAGTAGTGAAAGATAATATGGAACGATATTTATTTAAATTTTTCGTGAAAAAGCGAGTGGTTTATAGTGTATTTGTGTTTTTCACCGGGTGGAATGAATGGGTAAAAGGCAGGAATAATCCCCATCCTCTTTATTCCGGTCAATTCCGGTTTTGCGACCAGGCAAGTCCCGAAGGAGCGTCCGTAAGCAATTTTTCGTCCGCATGGCGAATGATTCCCGTGAAACTGCTGGGAAACTTGTGGATACTTCTGTTCTGTACCGGCATCCGTGCACAGGAGGTCAGGACGGTTTATCCGCCGGCCGAACCGCCCGTAATATTTTCTCAGATAAGCAATGACATAGATTTGGCCATGACGGATTTCGTTGCGAAGGATTCCAAACTCGAGGAAGCCTATATCTGGATACAGCAGGAAGCCGCCGGCGTCATCGCCGCCCAGATTGTCCGCGAAGGACGTGTCGTCGCCATGGGCGTCGTTCCGGGAAAGACGGAAGGCCGTCAGCGTATTTACTTTCCTTCCGATGTCTATCTGGAGAAAGGGGCGGTTTACCGTCTGCGGGTTTTTCAGGGCGAACCGGCTACCGTGCGCGGGGCGGTGGCAAGGGCTGCTTCCGACGCGGAGGAGATACAGGGTTTTGATGTGCAGGGGCCTGTGTCCTACGATCTGGCGCATGAGCTTGTCTTCGGCGCATGGGAGGGCGATCCGCCGGCCGATCTCGGATTTGACGAACGGAAACAGTTTCCTGCCGGCTATGAACAGGCGTTGAATGAGGCGCTCGGGTCTAATCCCGATCTTTGGGGCGAACAGCTGCTTGCCCGTCCGGAAGGCCCTACCTTCGATAATACGAAGGACTTCCTGATGCCGTTGAAATTAGTAGGTTCGCGCCTTACCGAGTCGGGCGTATATTATATCCCCTTCGGTCGACCGAACGGCCCTTCGGGGTTCGGCGCCGTAGCCCTGCATGTGGGCGACGGCAGCCAAATCATTTCGCAGGTATCCACCGGAGCCAAAACGACCGTCTTTGTCGGCGAAACGGGCCGGGAACGGTATGGCTACGCCGAAGCGCGTCTGGCGCAGGAATACCTTGAGGGCGGATATTATCCGGTGCTGGTGAATGAATACACGGACGTTTCGGGCGTGAAATACAGGCAGGAATCTTTCGCCGACTACAGTTACGGCACGACCGAACTGGTGAGTTTTGTGAAAATAACGGTGCGTCAAAACGCCCGTCCGAGCAACGTAAAGGTGGTGTTCCACTTTTCCGGCGAAAGTCTGAGCCTTCACGGCAACACAGTGACGCAGGCCGACGGCAGGGTAAGGGCGCTGGTATCATCGCCGGGGGACGCCGTCTTGACGGACGGCAACCGGCTTACCTGCGAGCTGGACATCAGCGGCGGCGACCGGCAACTGTACCTTGCCCGTTTGCTCCATCCCTCTTCCCATTGCCGGATAGCCGTTTTAGACTCCCTATACTATGAGATGGAAAAAGCGGAACTGAAAGATTACTGGGACGGCGAACTGGCCAGAAGCGCCGCCTTTGAAGTGCCGGAAGAGCCGGTCAATCATGCCCGGAAAAACCTGCTGATACAGAACATGTACCTGGGATACCTGTTCAGCATCGGCAACGCATATCAGGATTATTTCCATGTCGAAGGACCCGACGCCGCCTGTGTCATCGGCTGGCACGGATACCTCGACCGGCAGAAAGCCATTCAGCAAACGCTTCTCGCTCATCCGACAAGAAATTACCGGAATTGGGAAACAGGGGAACAGCTGAGCCATGCCGCCCAGTATTACCATATTTCGGGAGATACAGCGTTCATCCGCCGCAATAAACAGCATTTCATCAGCAGCATGGCGGAATACGAGCTTCAAATGAATAAACCGGGCAATGACGGCGTGCTGGACAAGCAGGTTTTTTCGGGCGATATCGATACCCGGCTGGTCTATCTGCACCATCAGGCGGTGGCATGGCGCGGAATGAGGGATATGGCGTATATCCTCCAATCGCTCGGCCATGCGGAGGGAGAAAAATACCTCGCCCTGGCCGCCACGCTGAAATCCCGCCTGACAGACGCCGTGAACAAAAGCAAAACCGTCTTGCCCGACGGCAGCGTTTTTATCCCGACGGAACTGTTTACCAAAGAGAAGCCGGAGCCTTATCCCGTGATCACGGAAACGCGCTACGGGTCCTACTGGAATCTGTGTTTTCCGTACGTGGTTAATGCCGGATTCCTGGATCCCGAACTGTTACCCGGTTATTACAGGTACCTGAAGGATTACGGAGGGTTGTTCCTCGGTATGGTGCGGTTTAATTACTACCCCGTTCCCATCGGAGGCTACCGTCCCGACGGGTTGCCCGGCTACCGGACACCCGGAGTGGACAATATCTACGGCCTGGGGCTGGCGCGCATCCTTGCACTGATGGACGACCCCGACCGGATGGTACTCTCATTTTACGGCAAGCTGGCGCACGGCATGACGCGCAAAACCTTTATATCGGGCGAAGGCGATACAATGGGGACTTATCCGGGCGAATACTACCGTACCTCCTATCTAAGCCCTACCTCTTTCAACAATGCGTGGTTCCTGATGGCGCTAAGGCTGATGCTGATTACCGAGCCGGAAGACCGTAGCGGACTGCCCGACCGGCTGCACCTGGCCTACTCTACGCCGCGTGCATGGCTGGAACACGGCAAACGCATCAAAGTGGCCGATGCGCCGACGATGTTCGGGAAACTGGATTATACCATTGATTCCGAACTGGACAGGGGCAGGGTAGTTGCTACGGTACAGCTGCCCGAACGCGCCGGCGCCGCTTCCGGCATCTCGCTGAGGCTGCGCGTACCCGCGAAGAAAGCGATCAGGAGCGTGACCGTCAACGGTAAAGCCCATAAAGCATTTGACGTTGCGGACGAAACCATCGATCTCTCCGGCAAAACCGGACGACTTGACATTGTGGTACAGTATAAATAGTTAATAACTGATGCTACGCATGGCATATATTTGCACATTGCAGGTCGACGCCGGGTTAGCGACACGGGTCTGGCCACCAGCCAGTAGCGAAATTTTCCGGATTGCTTTGTTTCGTG
>JAISEZ010000073.1 GCA_031263835.1 Tannerella sp. | reverse complement strand
TTTTCCGTGCCTTCTCTGTGGAACTCCGTGTAACTTTTTCTTCTTACACAGAGAAACCACAGCGTTCCACAGAGAAAATGGATTCATGCACAAAGTCATTTTTTTAGTGATTAGTGGTTAGTGATTAGTGGTTAGTGATTAGTGATTAATGCGAATCTGCAGTAAAAAGGGTTGAAGGATAATTTTTTAGTGATTAGTGATTAGTGATTAGTGATTAGTGGTTAGTGATTAGTGATTCATGCGAATCAGCAGTAAAAAGGGTTGAAGGATATTTTTTTAGTGATTAGGCATTATCATGAAATAAACATTATACTGGACTGCTTCGTTCCTCGCAGGGACGGGTCGGCAGGCCCGGGCTGCTTTGCTTTGCTTCGTTCCTCGCAACGTCTCGCAACTCCCCGCAGGGACGGGTCGACGAACGTTCGTTTTCCGGCGGCCGTCGCTGCGCCGACCGTCCTTGCGAACGCAGTGAAGCAATCCGGAAATGGATTGTTTATTTTCTGACAATGCCTTAATGGTTAGTGATTAGTGATTCGCATCACTAACCATTAATCACTAATCACTAACCACTAATCACTAATTATTAATCACTTTCATCCGGATTCTGTCGAGCAGGTTTGGTGTTCCCCTGCGGATGGAGAAGTACGGTGTCTGGACGCCTCCAAATTCGCGGAAGAAGCGTTCGATGCCGGGCTGCATGGAACCTTCGAAATCGAACGTTTCCGAATGGCCGGCGGCAAAGCGGATGGCTTCCCAAAGGACAAGGCTGTGTGCGCCGGAGAAGCGGAGCGACGGGTCGCCGCCGCCGGCCAGGTAATATGCCGACCGCTTTTGCAGGGCGACAAAGGCCGCCGCATGGAGCCGTCCCGCTTCATCATAGCCGCCCCACAGGTCGCCCTGCTCCCTTGCGCGACACAGGTTTATCAGCCGGCGCAAGACCCCGTCCGGCAGGCTGTTTTTTTTGTGCTGACGCTCGTAGGTCATTGACTGAATCCGCAGGAAGTCATCCACCGGAATCCCTTTCTGCACGGTAATGCGATACTGTTCCCGCGCTTTCCGGATGTTCCGGCGGAGGTTCTGATTCAGGGCGTTCCACAGGCGTTCCGTGTCTTTCAGGTTGTGCAGCAGATAGGTATAACGTGTTGTCTGCCGGTAGCCGGCCCAGTAGAAGGGCAGCCAGTCCGTGAAGGTATACGGGAACTGCTGGAAGAAAACCCGCGGGTTCAGCCGGTCGATAAGCTGTCTGCAGAGCGACTGCCGCCGTTCCAGCACGGAGGCGTATTTCATGTCGTCCGGAAAGGGCGCAAACCAGATGCCCGCCGTCTGCGTCCAGGGGGGCATGACGACGAGGCGCGGGCGGGGCTGGTAGAGCGGCCACGCCGCCAGCGCCCGCCCGTTCTCTTCTATCAGAAGGACGTCCCAGTTCGCTTCGCCGCATACGGCGTCCAGCCACCAGTCCTGCGAAAAGAGAGGGATACTCTCTTCCGTCCGGCAAAGCGTCCGGTACGTTTCCTTCGACATTTACTTCTTCTTCAATGCCTCAAAAATCAGCTTTTCCAGTTCTTCCGCCAGCTCCGGGTTGTCGCTGACACACTGTTTGGCGGCGTCGCGTCCCTGTCCGAGCTTGGTATCGCCGTAGCTGTACCAGGCGCCGCTTTTCTTGATGATATTCAGTTCCGCGCCCAGGTCGATAATTTCGCCCGAACGGGAAATGCCGCCGCCGAACATCAGGTCAAATTCCGCCTTGCGGAACGGCGGAGCTACTTTGTTTTTCACCACCTTGACGCGCACCTGGTTTCCCTTCACATCCTCGCCGTCCTTCAGCTTGCCGATGCCGCGAATGTCCAGGCGCACGGAGGCGTAGAATTTCAGCGCGTTGCCGCCGGTCGTCGTTTCGGGGCTGCCGAACATGACGCCGATTTTGTCGCGCAGCTGATTGATAAAGATACAGGTCGTATTGGTTTTGCTGATGGTGCCCGTCAGCTTGCGCAACGCCTGCGACATCAGACGCGCCTGCAGGCCCATCTTGCTGTCGCCCATCTCGCCTTCCAGTTCGGCTTTCGGCGTCAGCGCCGCCACGGAGTCTATCACCACAATGTCAACGGCCGAAGACCGAATCAGCTGTTCGGCAATCTCCAGCGCCTGTTCGCCGCTGTCGGGCTGCGAAATCCACAGATTCTCCACATCGACGCCCAGCTTTTCCGCATAGAAACGGTCGAATGCATGTTCGGCGTCGATAAAGGCCGCTATGCCGCCGGCTTTCTGGGCTTCGGCTATCGCGTGGATGGCCAGCGTCGTCTTGCCGGACGATTCCGGGCCGAAAATCTCAATCACGCGGCCGCGGGGATAGCCACCCACGCCCAGCGCCACATTCAGGCCGATGGAACCGCTCGGGATGACCTCAATGTCTTCGATGATTTCATCGCCCAGCTTCATGATGGAACCTTTTCCGAAACTCTTTTCAATCTTGTCCGTCGTGGCGCGGAGCGCCTTCAGCTTCTCCGCGTTCGCTCCGCCTTTTCCGTTCGGCTCTTCCGCCTGAACTTTCTTTTCTTCTTTTTCCTTTACCATAATATTATTCTATATAGATGCGTTTTTGCCATTTTCAGTCATTGAATTATTGAATCATTGAATTGTTGAATCATTAAAATCTGCCTGGCATGGTCTTTCGTGTTGACTTTTTCGATTATCTTTTCAACCACGCCGTTTTCGTCGATAAGAAATGTTTGCCGCCGCGTTCCCGTGTATTTGTGTCCGAACATGGTTTTCTCCGCCAGGACGCCAAACTGTTCATGCAGGCGGGCTTCCATGTCAACAATCAGGTTGAAGGGCAAGTTGTGCTGTTCAATGAAAAGCCGGTGCGATTTGGCGCTGTCCCGGCTCACGCCAAGCACCTCGTAACCGGCCTTCTGCAGCTCGCCGTAACCGTCGCGCAGGCTGCATGCTTCCGCCGTACAGCCGCCCGTGTTGTCTTTCGGATAAAAGTAGATTGCCAGCTTTTTCCCCCTGAACCGGCTCAGCTTTATCCTGATGCCGTTCTGGTCGTACCCCAGTATTTCAGGAGCTTTGTCTCCCACCCGTATTGCCATAAGTCGCCTGATTTTATGCGTTGATGACTATAACTCCGTATCTTCGTTGAACACTTCGTGCCACGGCAGGCCCTGTCCGTTCAGTTCCTTCATGAACGGGTCGGGGTCAAATTCTTCCACGTTCCGGACACCCGGTTTTTTCCACAGGCCCTGCAGAAACAGCTTTGCGCCAATCATGGCCGGCACGCCGGTGGTGTAGCTGACGCCCTGTGCGCCGGTTTCCCGGTAGGCCGCCTGATGGCTGCAATTGTTGTAAATGTAATACGTCTGTTCCTGGCCGTCTTTCAGTCCGCGGATACGGCATCCGATGGACGTCTCGCCGGTATAGTTTTCGCCCAGTTCGCCCGGGTCGGGCAGGACGGCTTTCAGGAACTGAATCGGGACAATCTCCACGCCGTTGAACAGCACGGGCTTGATGCCCGTCATGCCGATATTCTGCATCACGCGCAGGTGTGTCAGGTACTCCTCTCCAAACGTCATCCAGAAACGGGCGCGCCGGAGCGTCGGGAAGTTTTTCGTCAGACTTTCCAGCTCTTCGTGATACATCAGGTAGGATTCGCGTGCGCCGATGCCCGGGTAGTGAACGGGCCGGTGAACGGAAAGCGGTTCCGTTTCAATCCATTCGCCGTTTTCATAGTAACGCCCTTTCTGGGTGATTTCGCGAATGTTGATTTCGGGATTGAAATTGGTTGCAAAAGCCTTGTGATGGTCGCCCGCATTGCAGTCCACAATGTCAAGGGAGCGGATTTCATCGAAATGGTATTTTGCCGCATGAGCCGTGAACACGCCCGTCACGCCCGGGTCGAATCCGCAACCCAGGATGGCGGTCAGGCCGGCTTTTTCGAAGCGGTCACTGTAGGCCCATTGCCAGCCGTATTCGTATCTTGCTTCGTTCAAAGGCTCATAATTGGCCGTATCCAGATAGCTTACGCCATACGACAGGCAGGCGTCCATCACGGTCAAATCCTGATAGGGCAATGCCAGATTCACTACCAAATCCGGATGAAAATGCCGGAACAGCGCCAGCAGTTCGTCCAGCCGGTCGGCATCCACCTGTTCGGTCTGCACGGTCATGCTGTCAATATCGGCTGCAATCCGGTCACACTTGCGTTTTGTCCGGCTGGCCAGCAGAATGTCGCTGAAAACATCGCCGTTCATCGCCATCTTCTTCACGGCTACCGTACTCACGCCGCCGGCGCCAATCACTAATACTCTTCCCATTCTGTTTATCTTTTATTGTTTGTGCTCTGTTTTGGTTGATTAGCCGGCAAATATACGTTTTTTCCGGAAATCAGCAGCAGTAAACAGGGTATATTTGGCCATTTAATAAATATTAGAGTTTAAATCTGCATGACACTCATTTTTTTCTCTAACTTTGTTCTTGTTTTTTAAATTAACTCGGAAAAGGAAATTAATTACATTTGTAGTATGCCCGCGAACACGAACGAAGAAATATACGAAATGCTGCTGTCCCGAATCAGGAACCGAATTCCGCAGAATGCCAAACTGGTGAACACACTGGTTGATATTCTCTTTATTGAAAAGGAAGCTGTTTACCGGAGATTGAGGGGGGAAGTCCCGTTTACATTTGATGAGATTATCACGATTACCAAATACATGAGTATTTCCCTGGACACCGTCATCGGTGTTGAAAGTCAGAAAAGCCGTCCACTTCAGCTGAAACTCCCCGATTTTCTGCATCCGAATGCAAACGATTTGACAATGATGGAAAGCTATATTTCCAATCTCGAAAAAATCACGGCACGTGACAATACGGAAATGGCGCTGCTTACCAATGTGATGCCGCGCGATATTTTTCCCCGGTTCGACCTGCTGATAAAATACGCCATTTTCAAATGGCAGTATCATTATAACAGCAACTATGCGCTGCCTTTTCGGGAGGTAGTTCTTCCCGACACCGTATTCAACATTTTCAAGGAAGTGTATGCCTATTCAAAGAAAATCAAAAAATCAAGCTACGTATTTGACAACCAGCTTTGCAGATACATCGCGGATGACATTAATTATTTCCGGAGCATCCGGATGATGGATGAAGAAGAGGTTGTGAAGGTAAAGGAAAACCTTTTGGGAATGCTTGACTATCTGGAACAGATTGCCACTTACGGAGTTTTTGAGGAAACGGGAAACAAGGTAAACATTTACGTTGCCGACGTGGATATTACCAGTTCCTATTCCTACATGTCGGGAGAAGATTTCAAGGTTTGCATGATTAAAGCCTTTTTCCTGACATCGGCGACGTCGATGGACGAGGTGATTTACGAAAAAACCAGGAACTGGATTACGGCAACGTTAAGGCTGTCCACGCTGATTACCGTTGCAAACGAAAAACAGCGGGTGCTTTATTTTGAAAGACAGCGGGAGATTGTGCGCTCGCTGTAAGACTTCAAGTTTCATCAGGGAAGGATTTGTATCGCGAGGATGCGGACGTCTTTTTTCGGGCGGTCATACGCATCCCTCGACTGGCGGGCGATGGCATCAAGCACTTCGAAGCCGTCCGTCAATTCGCCGAAAACGGTATAT
Organism: Tannerella sp.; assembly: GCA_031263835.1. Classification (GTDB taxonomy): domain Bacteria; phylum Bacteroidota; class Bacteroidia; order Bacteroidales; family Tannerellaceae; genus Tannerella. Next base: position 4,239 of record JAISEZ010000073.1, on the reverse strand, counting down.
TGCCCGTCCAGGTGCGGACAGCCGCCGTCCGTCGTATATGCTTCGCGCTGTTCGGGCGTGAAAATCAGGTGTCCCGGCGTGGCGCGCACCACCGAATCAATGCAGGCGTTGATTGCCCTAATCCGTTGATTGAACATTGTCTTATCCGCATTTTTGAGTGAATCCAGTTCGGCTTTCACCGGATAGTAAAATGCGTCCAGCGCTTTTTTACGGGCCTTCTGATTGGTGGCCAGTTCCAGTGTGTCCAGTTCGCCGGGACGGTACACTTTCCCCTGGACGATAAAGAACTGCGACATGTCCGATTTCTTTTCCGGATTAATGCTGACGTCTTGCCGGGGAGCGGCCAGCGCGCCCTTTTTGTGGAAGTGGATTCCGCCGGACTCCGGCAGGATTTCGGCGCTCCGGTCTCCGAAGCCGACACGCGCGCCGGGCGCCGCATGTTTCGAATCGGGTGCGCCGCCCTGAATCATAAATTCGGGAATGACGCGCGTGAACAGCGTGCCGTTGAACTGCCCCTGTTTCACCCGGCTCAGAAACGCGCGCGTATGATTCGGCACGTCGTCATACAGTCTTATCTTCATCGTTCCCGCACTTGTCCTGATTTCGACGGTTGTCTCCGCCTGTAGCAGGCTTGTCGAAAGCAGTATGCAGCATGTCATGATGGCCATTCGTCCCATAAGTTCCAAAATTTGAGCGCAAAGATACGGTTTTCTGTCCGGCAAAAAAACAGTACCTTTGCCGCCGGATTCAAAAACGGACTGTATGGAATGGATTCGTGAATTGTTGTGGGGCGAGGGGATTGCCCATTCGGTATTGCTGCTGTCGGTCGTGATTTTCCTGGGGATTCTGCTGGGGAAAATCAAGGCAGGCGGGATTTCACTGGGAATTACGTTTGTGCTGTTTGTCGGCATTTTGCTGGCTCACTTCGGATTTTCAATGAATCACCACATTCTTCATTTTTTCAAGGAATTCGGATTGATTCTGTTTGTCTATTCGATCGGGATGCAGGTAGGCCCCGGGTTCTTTTCATCCTTCAAGAAGGGAGGGATGACGCTCAACATGCTGGCGACGGGCGTCGTTTTCCTGGGCGTGCTTGTCACCCTGTCCATTCATTACCTGACGGGTGTACCGATGCCCACGATGGTCGGCATCCTGTCCGGCGCCGTCACCAATACACCCGGCCTGGGCGCCGCCCAGCAGGCGTGGTTCGACATGCACGGAACATCCGACAGTTCAATTGCCATGGGCTATGCGGTAGCCTATCCGCTGGGCGTGATGGGGATTATCCTGTCCATCCTGTTTGTCCGTCTTGTGTTCCGCATCCGTTTCGACAGGGAAACGGAACGGCTGAACCGCGAAGACGATTCCCATGCCAGCGCCGCGCGTCCCATTTCTCTGGTAGTGAAGAATCCGGCCATCTTCGGCAGGGCTGTCAGCGAAATTTCAGCCCTGATGAAACACCGGGAGTTTGTGATTTCGCGCATCTGGCACAACGACAGCAAGAAAATCGAACTGGTGGCGGCCGACACGGTGCTGCACGAAAACGACAAAATCTTTGTCATCACCAACGAACAGGACTCCGAAACGGTGAAAGTCTTTGTGGGCGAGGAGATACCGATGGAACGCAAACAGTGGATACGTTCCGAGAGCCAGTTTATCAGCCGGCGGATCCTGGTGACGAAGTCCAACCTGAACGGGAAACGGCTGGGTGAACTTAAACTGAGAAAAATCTACGGCATCAATATTACCCGCATCAACCGTTCCGGCGTGGATTTTGTCGCCTCGCCGAACGTGACGCTGCAAGTGGGCGACCGGGTGACGGTCGTCGGTACCGAGTCGGCCATCGCCAATGTGGAGAATGTGCTGGGCAATTCGATGAAACGGCTGAACGAACCGAATCTGGTACCGATTTTTTTAGGTATCGCGCTGGGCATTTTGCTGGGCAGCATACCGGTGACTTTTCCGGGTGTCCCGCAGCCCGTCAAACTCGGTTTGGCCGGCGGGCCGCTGATTGTGGCGATACTGATCAGCCGTTTCGGATACAGATACAAGCTGGTGACATATACAACGATGAGCGCCAACCTGATGCTCCGCGAGATTGGGATTACAATCTTTCTGGCCTGTGTCGGCATCGACGCCGGCGGCGGATTCGTGGAAACGATTCTGCATCAGGGAGGCCTGGCATGGATCGGTTACGGTTTCATCATCACCACCATTCCCCTGCTGATAATCGGAGTCATTGCGCGCCACTTCTGCCGGTTGAACTATTTCACGCTGATGGGTTTGCTGGCCGGCAGCACGACCGACCCGCCCGCTCTGGCCTACTCCAATGCCACGGCCGGTAACGACGCACCGGCGGTCGGATATGCCACGGTCTATCCCTTGACCATGTTTCTGCGCGTGCTCACGGCGCAGCTGCTGATTCTGTTTTTTTCGTGACACGCTGCAAATTCCGAATAAAAAACTTGTTTTGTTTGTTATAATACTCTACTTTTGCCTGCGTATTTCTTTTGCTGTCAAAGGAAATACGGATGCGACTGAACAAGAGCATTTCATTATATATTAATAAAACTGGTTATGGAAAAGGAATACTTTTACTTAAATGGAGAGACGAAGGTAGGGCCACTTTCGTTGGAAGCGCTGAAATTTGCGCCTGTTACGCCCAAAACACTTGTATGGACGAACACAATACCGGACTGGGTGGAAGCCCGCGCATTGCCGGAGGTGGCAAGTCTTTTTAACTCGTCCGGTGATACGCCGCCGCCCGCCGCGCCGGTTCCGCCGCCACCGGTGGCATCGGTTCCGCCGCCGCAAACGCCCTATAACATGGGGAATTATGCGAATCCGGACATGCGGCCACCCATGCCCGAAAATTATCTGGTCTGGGCTATTCTGACAACTATTCTCTGTTGTTTGCCGTTGGGAATCGTATCCATCATCAGCGCTACAAAAGTAAGCACGCTGTACGCACAGGGCGATTACGACGGAGCGAACAAGGCGTCAGCCGATGCAAAGAAATGGGCCATGTGGAGCGCTATTGTGGCAGGGATATTTATTTTCCTTTATATCATTTTCTTTGTGGTTCTCGGGGTTGCGGGAGGATTGGCGAACCTGTGATTTTGAAACCTTTCGTCAGAAGATTCGGGAAGCGGGAAAGCCGGTTTTCATCCGGCTCCCGCTTCTTTCGTTTTTTTTCGCAGGACGTGCCTGAGCATTGCCGGACACATGGCATTTCAAGAAAAACCGCTATTTATGCGGTCGTTATCCTGGCTGGAATGATTGCGGGCGGTGTCCTTTACTTCCGCTTCAATCCGGCCGGTTCGCCGCTGTTTCCCAAATGTCCTTTCCTGATGCTGACGGGATTGAAATGTCCCGGATGCGGTTCGCAACGGGCTATTCATGCCCTGCTGCACCTGGACTTCCCTGCGGCATGTTCGCAGAATATACTGCTGGTAGCCTCCCTCCCGTATCTTTTCCTGTTGATTGCGGCACAGGTGATTCGTTTTTTTTCTCCCTGTGCAACATTTCCCGTTCGCATCCAGCAATCGGCCGTTATTTGGACGTATTTTGCCGTTGTCCTGCTGTTTTGGATAACGAGAAATGTTTTCGGACTTTGAGTCCTTTTCCCTGCCGGCGGTCGAGGCAGTCGGCGTTTCGTTTCCCGCGTTTCTGCGTTCGGTTATCCCGTGAGCCTCCCGGAAGGCGTCGATCGCTTTCCGAACCGCAAGGATTTTATCCACGTCCGGATCCAGCCGCGCGGTATCATTTTGTATGCAGTCGAAAATCGGATTAGCCCGAAAGAGCTATGAAGCAACAACTGATTAGGCTCTATAACGAATTGTGCGGGTAAAGCGATTTATATACAGACAGGGTCAATGGTTGCTTATACGTGACGCGATATGGTTTTGTGCACCGGCACGATGGCAGTTTCTACCGGAAATACGGAATTTTTGAAACACGGAGACACGGAGAACACGGAGGCCGGTTCTCCGGCGGAACGCCGTGTTTTGACCTCTCCACAGGGGAGAGGAGAGCGCAACGGCGGAACGCCGTGTTTTCTCCGTGTCCTTTCGTGCAGGATAAGAGGCTGCACGGAGGACACAGAGGAGGAACTTCGTTCCGCAGAACGGCGAATCTCCGTGTCCTCCGTGTCTCCGTGGTGATAATTTATTTTCAATGCCCGTAGAGTATAAATGAGTGATTGACGTAGATTATACCCATACAAAACGTTATAGAGCC
>JAISEZ010000011.1 GCA_031263835.1 Tannerella sp. | reverse complement strand
TGCGTGACGTGACATTGCACGAAGAAACCCGGTTAGACATGCAGGACGGCGAGTTGAACCGGGTACTGGGCGGCGGACTGGTGAAAGGTTCACTTGTCCTGATTGGCGGCGAGCCGGGTATCGGGAAATCGACGCTGGTGCTGCAAACCATCCTGAAGCTGAGAGGAATCAAGACGTTTTATGTTTCCGGCGAGGAAAGCGCCCAGCAACTCAAGCTGCGCGCCGAACGCCTTGCCGGCTGCGACTCGGAAGACTGCTTCATCCTGTGCGAAACGAATCTGGAACAGATTTTCACCCACGCGCAAAACATACAGCCCGACCTGATGATTATAGATTCGATACAGACCGTTTTCACGGAGTTGGCGGACTCGTCGCCCGGCAGCATTACGCAGGTGCGCGAATGCAGCGCGGCCATTCTGAAATATGCCAAGGAAACAGCCACGCCGGTGTTCCTGATTGGACATATCAACAAGGAAGGCAGCATCGCCGGGCCGAAAGTGCTGGAGCACATTGTGGACACTGTCCTTCAGTTCGAGGGCGACCAGCATTACATGTACCGGATATTGCGGAGCATCAAGAACCGCTTCGGCAGCACGTCGGAACTGGGTATCTACGAAATGCGCTCCAGCGGACTGCGCGAAGTGAGCAACCCCTCCGAACTGCTGCTGACGCAAAACCACGAAGGACTGAGCGGCGTCGCCATTGCGTCGGCCATCGAAGGCGCCCGGCCGTTCCTGATTGAGACGCAGTCGCTGGTCAGTTCGGCCGTTTACGGCACGCCGCAACGCAGCGCAACGGGATTCGACCTGCGGCGGATGAACATGCTCCTGGCCGTCCTCGAAAAGCGTGCCGGATTCAAGCTCGCTCAGAAAGACGTCTTTCTCAATATCGCCGGCGGACTGAGAGTCAACGATCCGGCCATCGACCTGGCTGTCATGAGCGCCGTACTGTCCTCCAGCCTTGATATTGCCGTCGAGCGCCACGTCTGCATGGCCGGCGAGGTGGGACTGTCGGGCGAAATCCGGCCGGTAAACCGCATCGAACAGCGCGTACAGGAGGCTGAAAAACTCGGTTTTACCCGGATGCTGATTCCCCGGATGAAGGGACTGGACGACCTGAAGGTGCAGATTCAGCTGGTGCAGGTAAGGAAAGTGGAAGAAGCCTTCAAACAGCTGTTCGGATGATACGTGAACTTTCCCTCCGGCTCTCGCCCGAAGAGGCGGCCGGTGAACAGAGCCTGATACGGGCTGTCAGTCGCGAAACGGGCGACGCGCCGGAAACGATTCGGGCGGTGCGGATACTGAAGCGTTCAATTGATGCGCGGCAGCGGACGGTCTGCGTGAGCGTGACTTTGCGGGCATTCGTGAACGAAACGCCCGAAGAACCGGCTTTCCCTTCCACTGTATATAAGGATGTATCCGGCCGTCCGGCGGTCGTCGTTGTCGGCGCCGGGCCGGCCGGCCTGTTTGCCGCACTGCGTCTGATTGAGCGGGGGCTGCGTCCCGTCGTCATCGAACGGGGCAGGAACGTGCGGGAACGCAAAAAAGACATTGCCCGCATCAGCCGCGAACATCTTGTTCACCCCGAATCAAATTACTGTTTCGGCGAGGGAGGCGCCGGCGCTTTCTCGGACGGCAAACTGTACACGCGCAGCCGGAAACGCGGCTCGGTTGAACGTATCCTGTCCATTCTCTGCCGGCACGGCGCCAGTCCCTCCATTCTCTCCGACGCCCATCCGCACATCGGGACGGACAAACTGCCGCGCGTGATTGAAAATATCCGCAGCCGTATCCTGCAGTGCGGCGGCGAAGTACACTTCGAAACGTGCATGGAGACGCTGATTATAAAGGGAGATGAAGTCGTCGGCGTGCGCACGCGGCAGGGCGCCGAGTTTTTGGGGCCGGTAATTCTGGCGACGGGACATTCCGCCCGCGATGTGTACCGCGAACTGCACCGCCTGCATCTGGCCGTCGAGCCTAAGGGGATTGCTGTCGGCGTGCGTCTGGAGCATCCGCAGGCGCTGATTGACCGGATTCGTTACCACCGTCCGGAAGGCCGGGGCGACTGGTTGCCGGCGGCGGAATACCGCTTTGCGACGCAGGCCGGCGGGCGTGGCGTCTATTCATTCTGCATGTGTCCGGGCGGTTTCGTCGTACCGGCCGCCGTCGCTCCCGAACAGGTGGCAGTCAACGGCATGTCGCCCTCCGGACGTAATTCGCCCTGGGCCAACGCCGGCATTGTCGTCGAGATACGTCCGGAAGACCTGACCGATCCGGCGCTGCATTTCGCGCCTGCCTCATCACCGCTGGCCCTGATGTTCTTTCAGGAACAGCTGGAACAGCTGTGCTGGCTCAGGGGCGGGCAGCGTCAGACAGCGCCGGCGCAGCGAATGACGGATTTCATGCAGCGCCGGCTCTCGGCCTCGCTGCCGGAGGCGTCCTACACGCCGGGGATTCTCTCCTCTCCGCTGCATGAGTGGATGCCGGAATACATCGTCACACGGCTGCAGGCCGGATTTCGCCGGTTTGACAGCGTCTCCCGCGGTTTCCTGACGGACGAAGCCGTGATGATGGGTGTGGAAACGCGCACATCCTCGCCCGTACGCATCCTGCGCGACAGTGAAACCTTCCGTCACGCGACGCTCAAAGGGCTTTATCCCTGTGGCGAAGGCGCCGGATACGCCGGCGGAATCGTTTCCGCCGCCATCGACGGTGAAAACTGCGCAGACAGAATAAAAACATGAATATTGGAAGCTAAATCTTTGACAATAATGATAGCCATGATGGGACGCGAATCTGCATATTCGGGCAAAACAATTACATGGGACGAAATAATGGCTTCCGACCTGCGATACGGTCCTACAAAATACGAAATGGGTCCCGTGCCGGAATA
>JAISEZ010000182.1 GCA_031263835.1 Tannerella sp. | reverse complement strand
AACGACACGCCGATTTCGTATGCCTTCCGGACCATCCGGGGTTCGCTTGTCGATTCGTTCGCGGAATCCGGAAACGGACCGGGTATCACTTACAATCAAAACTTCTTCTGGTTCAGAATCGACCATATCCTCCACTCTCCCGGCATGAAGTCTTACCTTACGACGGTAGAAAAAATCCACTGCTCCGACCATTATCCGGTATGGAGCTACCTCGAAATGAAGTGAAATCAGTGAATAATGCGAAGCAGTAGTTATACTGCGTGCGGCATGGTTTTGTGTATAGACATGGAGAATAAATTATCAACACGGAGGCACGGAAGCCTCTCCCCCGGCCCCTCCCCACAAGGGAGGGGAGAGTGCAGCGGCGGAATGAAGTTCTTTTTCAGTGGCCTCTTTTTCTGCACAAAGGACACGGAGAAAATACGGCGTTTCGCCGTGCACTTCTCCCCGTGTCTCCGTAATGATGTTGACTTTGCCTGTATACGAAACCTCTTTACCTGCACAATTCGTTATAGAGTCTGTAATATAGTAATGTGTAAAAAATAAGATGGCAATTATGTTATATCCGAACCGGTTTTGCCAAAACCGGTATTCAAGTTTTCATAAATCCGACTGATTTTGTCTTTTGAGCATGCGCGCAAAGCTTCCCGCAAATCTGTTTTGTCCTTCGTACTGCAGTACAAAGCATCTCGCAAACCTGTTTTGTCCTTTATACTGCAGTAAAAAGCTTCCCGCAAACTTGTTTTGTCCTTTGAGCAAGCGCGCAAAGCATTTTTCCGACTGTTTTTGCCATTTTATTTTTTACACGTTACTGAAAGAGATTGCGATTATATGACAGATTCCAAGCAGAAAAGGCAACTACTGTTTTTTTGTAGCTGCCTTTTTTCGTGTGGTACCACCAGGAATCGAACCGGGGACACAAGGATTTTCAGTCCTTTGCTCTACCAACTGAGCTATGGTACCTTTCCTTTTTTAACGGCGGCAAAGGTACGGCGTCTTTTTGAATCCGCCAAACTTTCCGCCATCAATTTTCGTGCGGGGATGTATGAACGTAAAAAAGGCAACTCCCGTTTTGAACGAAAGCCGCCTTTTCACTTGTGTACAATGAAAAATGCAATTTTTTACTTTCTGATGTTCAATTCCTTGATGATAGCGCGATATCTTTCGATATTCACTTTCACCAGGTAATCCAACAGACGGCGGCGTTTACCTACCAGCATCTTCAACGCGCGTTCGGTGCCGTAGTCTTTTTTATTCACCTTCAGATGTTCGGTCAGGTGACTGATACGGTAGGTAAATAATGCAATCTGACTTTCCGCGGAACCCGTGTCTGTCTTTGATTTCCCGTATTTCGAGAAAATCTCTTCTTTTTTTGCTGAATCCAAATACATGCTCTTACTTGTAATAAATTAATACCATATTATTTAAGTGGCGACAAAGGTAGGCGTTTTTTTTGAATGCGCCGTCGCTTTCGAACGTTTTTTTATGAGCGTTGATAATTTATGCGTACTTTTGCGTCCGAAATATCAACACTAAAAATGCAGAAAATAAGAAATATCGCTATTATTGCGCATGTGGACCACGGCAAGACAACCCTGGTAGACAAAATGTTATTGGCCGGCAAGCTGTTCCGTGAGGGACAGGCCGATTTAGACCAGTTTCTTGACAGCAACGATTTGGAACGCGAACGCGGCATCACGATTCTGGCCAAGAACGTATCTATCCGTTACCGGGAGTATAAAATCAACATCATTGATACGCCGGGACATGCCGATTTTGGCGGCGAGGTGGAGCGCGTGCTGAACATGGCGGACGGCTGTCTGCTGCTGGTCGACGCCTTCGAGGGGCCGATGCCCCAGACCCGTTTCGTGCTGCAGAAAGCGATTGCGCTGGGACTGAAACCCATTGTCGTCATCAACAAGGTTGACAAGCCCAACTGCCGTCCCTCCGAGGTGCAGGAGATGGTGTTCGACCTGATGTTCAGCCTGGATGCGACGGAGGAACAGCTGGATTTCCCGACCTATTTCGGTTCGGCCAAGCAGGGCTGGATGTCAACGGACTGGAATCAGCCCGCCGAAGACATCTATTCCCTGCTGGACGGTATCATCGAACACATCCCCGAACCGGCTACGCTCGAAGGGCCTTCCCAGATGCTGATTACCTCGCTCGACTATTCGCAGTACGTGGGGCGTATCGCCGTGGGGCGCGTACACCGGGGCGAACTGAGGGAAGGACAGGACATCATGCTCTGTAAACGCGACGGCTCGCAGGTGAAATCGAGAATCAAAGAAATCGACATTTTTGAAGGGCTGGGACGCGCCAAAGCAACGTCCGTCAAATCGGGAGACATCTGCGCCATAATCGGCGTGGAAGGCTTTGAAATCGGAGAAACCGTGACCGACCTCCAGACGCCGGAGCCGCTGCCCACCATCGCCATCGACGAGCCTACCATGTCGATGCTTTTTACCATCAACAATTCTCCTTTTTTCGGAAAAGAAGGGAAATACGTCACCTCCCGCCATCTCTACGAACGGCTTCTCCGGGAACTGGACAAGAACCTCGCCCTGCGCCTGGAGGCGACGGACTCGGCGGATTCCTGGCTTGTTTACGGCCGCGGCGTACTGCATTTGTCGGTGCTGATTGAAACCATGCGGCGCGAAGGCTACGAACTGCAGGTGGGACAGCCGCAGGTGATTATCAAGGAAATCGACGGACAGAAATGCGAACCGGTCGAGCAGTTGACCGTCAACCTGCCGGAAGAGGTCGCCAGTCGCGCCATCGACGCGGTGACGAAACGCAAAGGCGAAATGTTGCAGATGGAGAATAAAAACGGCCGCATTTTCCTTGAGTTTACCATTCCTTCGCGCGGAATTATCGGTCTGAACAATATCCTGTTGACGCTTTCGGCCGGCGAAGCCATTACCGCCCACCGTTTTCTGGAGTTTCAGCCCTGGAAGGGGACCATCGAACGCCGTCAGAACGGCTCCATCATCGCCATGGAAACGGGTAATGCGTTTGCCTATGCACTGAACAACCTGCAGTCGCGCGGACGGTTTTTCATCGCTCCGGGTGAAGACGTCTATGCCGGGCAGGTCGTTGGCGAACATACCAAGGAAGGCGATTTGGTGGTGAATGTGACCAAATCGAAGAAACTGACCAACATGCGGGCATCCGGTTCGGACGAAAAAATTGCCCTGGCTCCGCCCGTGATTTTCAGTCTCGAAGACGCTCTCGAATACATCAAGATAGATGAATACGTGGAAATAACGCCGGCCTCCATGCGGATGCGGAAGATTCTCCTCGACGAAACGGAACGGAAAAGACAGAGCAAGCTGGTGGAAAATTAAGCGGATGGCCAGGCCTTCCCTTTACAGCAAACAGTTGGAATTTTGAAAGTTTGTATTGCCGAAAAGCCCAGTGTGGCGCGTGAAATAGCGGACGTCCTCGGTGCGAAAACCCGGAAGGACGGGTACCTCGAAGGAAACGGGTATCAGGTTTCCTGGACGTTCGGTCATCTCTGTACGCTCAAGGAGCCGCACGACTACACCCCGGACTGGAAAACGTGGCGCCTGCATTCGCTCCCGATGATTCCGCCCCGTTTCGGTATCAAGCTGCTGTCGAATGAAGCGTATGAAAAGCAGTTCCGCATCCTCGAAAAACTGATTCAGGGAGCGGAGACCGTGATTAACTGCGGCGATGCCGGGCAGGAGGGCGAACTGATTCAGCGGTGGGTATTGCAGAAGGCCGGTTGCCGCTGTCCCGTTTACCGGCTGTGGATTTCTTCGCTGACGGAGGATTCCATTCGCGAAGGTTTCCGGAACCTGAAGGAAGCGGTCGAATTCAAGTCCCTGTACGAGGCCGGACTTTCCCGCGCCATCGGCGACTGGCTGCTGGGCATGAACGCCACCCGTCTCTACACGCTCCGCTACGGACAAAACAGACAGGTGCTTTCCATCGGCCGGGTGCAGACGCCTACCCTTGCGCTGATTGTCAACCGCCAGCGGGAAATCGAACAGTTCAAGCCGGAACCTTACTGGGAATTGAAAACGGTTTACCGGCAGACCACGTTTTCGGCCGCGCAGGGGAAATTCTCCAAAAAAGAAGAAGGCGAAGCCCTGCTGCAGCAGGTCACGGGAAAGGAATTCACCGTGACCGGCATCACGACGAAGAAGGGCCGGGAAGCGCCGCCCCGTCTGTTCGACCTGACGTCGCTGCAGGTGGAATGCAATAAAAAATTCGCTTTCTCCGCCGAGGACACGCTCAAATACATCCAGTCGCTCTATGAAAAGAAGCTGACCACCTACCCGCGTGTGGACACCACCTTCCTGAGCGACGACATCTACCCCAAAATTCCGCAGACGCTGAAGGGGCTGACCGCATACGCCCCGCTGACGGCCCCCCTGCTGGCCGGTAAAATCCCGAAAAGCAGGAAAGTGTTTGACAACGGCAAAGTGACCGACCACCACGCCATCATCCCGACCGGCATGCCGGTGCGAACCCTCTCCGACAGTGAACAGAAAGTGTATGATTTGGTCGCGCGCCGCTTCATTGCCGTTTTTTATCCCGACTGCGAAATATCGACGACCACCGTACTGGGCGAAGTGGAAGACGTCGGCTTCAAGGCGACCGGCAGGCAGATTCTGAAACCCGGCTGGCGGGTCGTCTTCGAAAAGGAAGCAAAGGAGGCGAAGGAAGCGAAAGATTCGGCGGACAAAGGACAGGCGGAAGAAACCGTCATTTTGCCGGAATTTGTAAAGGGAGAACACGGGCCGCATCAGCCCGATTTCGCCGAGAAGTGGACGACACCGCCCAAACCGTACACCGAAGCGACGCTCCTTCGCGCCATGGAGACGGCCGGCAAACTGGTGGACGACGACGAGCTGCGCGACGCGCTGAAGGAAAACGGCATCGGACGCCCGTCCACCCGCGCCGCCATCATCGAAACGCTGTTCAAGCGCAATTACATCCGCAAGGAAAAGAAGAACCTGTATGCCACGCCGACCGGCGTTGACCTGATTGGCGTCATCCGCGACGAACTGCTGAAAAGCGCCGAACTGACCGGACAGTGGGAGAAGAAACTCCGGCAAATCGAAAAGGGGGCGTATGAAGCGGGCGTATTTCTGGATGAACTGAAACAGCTGGTCGGGCGGATTGTGCAGGAAGTATGTTCCGACACGTCCACTCGCAGCATCGTCATCGAGGAAGCGCCGGCGCGTCCGTCCGGAGAGCGGAAAAAAGCGGACGCTGCCGGAAATACGGAAAAGAAAACGGAGAAAACCGTACGGAAATCATCCGCCCGCCCGGCCAAATCGCTTTCGACCCCAGCGCCGCCCGTGTGTCCGCGATGCGGAGGCATCCTCCTTCGCGGCCATACAGCCTACGGATGCGCCGGCTACAAAAGCGGATGCACCTTCCGGCTGCCGTATGAGACTTACGGAAAAAACCTGACCGACGGCGAACTGTCCAGGCTTGTAAAAAAAGCATCGCATGACGGAGCATAACCCTTCCTTCCCGTTGTCTGCCGAAGAATGGTTTCCGCTGGTGGACGAAACCGGCGAAGTCATCGGCAAAGCCACCCGCCGCGAATGTCACGGCGGCACAAAACCGCTTCATCCGGTTGTGCACCTGCACGTTTTTAATCCGGCCGGGGAACTGTATTTGCAGAAACGGCCGATGCACAAGGACGTCCAGCCGGGGAAATGGGACACGGCCGTTGGCGGGCACGTCGATTACGGGGAGACGGTGGAAACGGCTTTGCGGCGCGAGGCATTTGAAGAACTGGGTTTGGTCCGCTTTACGCCGGTTTTCGTCGCTCGCTACGTATTTGAATCCGCCATTGAAAAGGAACTGGTAAATACATTCGCGACAACCTGCGACGGGGCGCTCCATCCTCACCCCGACGAACTGGACGGCGGGCGATTCTGGCCGCTCCGGGACATTGAAATGCACCTCGGAAAGGGTGTGTTCACTCCCAATTTCGAACACGAATTTTCATGTGTCTGCAAATTATCCCCAAATATCCATTAGCGCCTATGGCACTGTCCGGAAATAAACAGTACATTTCTGGACTGCTTTGCTTCGTGCCTCGCAACTCCTCGCAGGGACGGGTCGACGAACGTTCGTTTTCCGGCAGCCGTCGCTGCGTCGACCGTCCTTGCGAATGCAGTGAAGCAATCTAGAAATGTACTGTTTATTTTCTGACAATGCCTAACTTACTCACTACTGATTTACATAAATTATTAATGCGAATCAGTAGTAGGGGCGAAATGCTTTCGCCCGCAGGGCAGCCGGCGGAAAAGCCGCATATCTCCACACAGGGATACGGCAACAGGCGCTGCATCTGCCGGAGCCTGTTGATTTTGTATATAAACTGATGTATCCATTCTACTAACTACTAACTACTATCTACTAACTACTGATTTATATTATCCGTTTATCTCCAGAAACTTTTTCAGTGTGGCCAGCGCCCGGCCGCCGGCCAGCGATTCGGAGGCTTCGGCGATGCAGGCGTCGATTTTCTTCTCCGGACAGATTACCTGAATGGCAAAGGCGGCGTTGGCGACGACACAGAGGCGCTGTGCTTCGGTGGCCGTGTTGTGCAGGACGGCGTCGAAGCTGCGGGCGGCGTCGGCCGGGGTGTCGCCGCCGGACAGTCCGGCTTCGGACAGGCGCGGGAAACCGAGCATCTCCGGCGTGTAGAGTTTCTCGCGGTCGGGCAGGATGACCTTGAAATCGCC